>DASPKR010000237.1:0-14566 GCA_035627975.1 Pyrinomonadaceae bacterium
TGTTCGTGGCGGGGATGGAGATTGCGAACGGGTTCTCGGAGTTGAACGACCCGGCGGAGCAGTTGGAGAGGTTTGAGGAGCAGGCGCGGCAGCGCGAGCGGGGCGACGACGAGGCTATGCAGACCGACGAGGATTACGTGCGGGCGCTCTCCTACGGGATGCCGCCGGCCGCAGGCATCGGCATCGGCATTGACCGCCTGACGATGCTTCTGACGAACAAGCGCTCGATACGCGACGTGATTCTCTTCCCGCACATGCGCCCGCGCAGGCAGGCGGGCGAGGCGGAGGGGGCCGAAGACGACGGCGGCGCGCTCTCTAATTCCTGACCTTCTCGCGGAGGCGCGAGACCAGCCCGTGAGCCCATTCGGGCGCGGCGCCGTTGCGCTCCATCGCCCGCACGTAGGCTTCGGCCGCCGCGAGCGCCTCGGCTAGCTTCCCTTCCTTCTCGCGCACGCGGCTCAGGTCTATGTAGAACTGCGGGCTCTCGCCGCCCAAAAGCTGCGCGGCGCGCGCGAACGACTCAGCCGACTCCTCAAACTTCCCGAGCAGTTCGTAATAACGCCCGAGGTGGTAGAAGGCTATCGGGTAGCGGCCGCCCTCGCGCCTGACGACGGTGAGCAGCCCCTCGACCGCCTCCTCGCGCCTCTTCAAAGCCGCGAGCGTGTAGCTCAGCTCGACGTTCGCGGGCAGGAAGTAGCCGCCGCCGCTCTCAATCGCGCGGCCGTAGAGCGCCGCCGCCTCGTCGTCGCGCTCTTTGGCCCGCGCCGCGCGCGCGCGCTTCAGCAGCTCGTAAGTCTCCCTGTCAACCGTGAGCGGCCGGAGGCTCCCCGGCCTCGCCTCGCGTATGAGCGTGAGCGGGTCGCGCCCGTCGGCGTTCGCCCTGATTGCCTTCGCCTCGGCCGCCGCGCCGCCGTCTTTCGCTGACTCGCGTGCGGAGTCGGCGACGTGCGCGGCGGCCAGTATCTCGCCGCGCGCGACGGCGACTTCGCGCGGGACCCCACCGCCGGAGCGAGAGGCGCGCGAGGCGAACGCGCCGAGCACTTCGAGCGCGGCCTCGGGGTCGCCGTCCTCGGCGAGCGCGCGGGCGCGCGCGACGGCCGCGGCCGAGTGCGAGGGGTCGAGCCGGAGCGTCCGCTCCCACTCGGCGATGGCCTGGCCCGCCTCGCCGCGCAGCGCGTGCAGGCGGCCGAGGCTGTAGCTCGCCTCCGCGTAGGTGTAGTTTTCGAGCTTGAGCGCCGCCGTGAGCGCCGCTTCCGACTCCTCCCAGCGGCCGAGCCGCGCGAGCACGACGCCGAGGTTGTGCTGCGCGCGCGCGTAGTTGCCGCGCCGCTGCGCGACGGCCTTGCGGTAAGCCTCTACGGCCGCCTCCGACTCTCCGAGCCGGGCCAGGGCGTTCCCCGTGTTGTAGAAGAAGGGCGGGTCGAACCTGTCTTCGGCGAGCATCCCGCGCAGCAGAGAGACCGCCTCGGCCTTTCGGCCCGCCGCGGTCAGACGCTCGACGAGCGCGCGCTGAAGCCGCCCGCGCTCTTGCGCGTTCTTCTCCGCGCCCGCGCGCGCGCGCAGCTCTTCGAGCCCCGCCTCGTCGTCAGCGGGCGTCTCTGCCGAGGCCGCCGCCTCCGCCTTAGCCCCTTCCTTCGACGCGCGGCGCTCGCGCACTAACACGTCGCCCGAGCCTTCCTTCGCGGCCGCATCCTGCGCGAGCGCCGACGGCGCCCACGCCGCGAGCGCCAGCGCCGACGACGCGAGAGTCAGCGCCGCGCGACGCAAAGGCGAGGCCGAAGCGTTCAGTTGTCCGCGCATCGAATTTCTCCGCGGGGAGACGCGCCCGGCCCTTCAGGGCTTAGCGGGCGGCGTCTCCTGCTCGTAGATTTCCAGGCCGTTGAGGAACTCGGTGAAGTCGGCCTCGTACTTGGCGAAAAGCGACTGGCCCGTGTAGGTCAGCATCTGTATCGTGCCGGCCTTCCCGCCGTAGTAGTAGCCGTAGTAGATGAAGGGTATCTGCTGGATGGTGCCTTCTATCTTCATGCAGAGGACTTCGCGCCCGTTCACCGTGCGCCGCTCCTCGAAGACTATGCGCGCGTCCGGCGCGGCCGCCCTCGCGTTCTCGAGCGCGATGTTCCTCAAGGTGTTGGTGGGGATGGGAAGCTCTTCGGTGATCATCACGGCATAGCCGTCGCCGCGCACAAGGTTGAAGCTCTGCTGCCCGGGCTCCCCGCCAGCGGGCCGGCGGGCCGGCTGCCACTTCGACGGGTCGTAGCGGATGCCGAAGCTGCCGCGCTCCGTCTTAAAAAGCGTCTTCGACGGGTCGGCCTTGACGACGGGCGCGACGACCGAGATGCCGCCGCCGGCCGGGGCGGGCGGTCTTACGTCGGAGGCGTACTTCCAGGTGCCGTCCGGGTAGAGGATGACTTCGCGCCCCCCTTCGGTGCGCGCCCGCACGGCCCCCGACTGCGCCGAGACGCTCGGGGCCGCTGCGGCGAGCGCAAGCACCGCGAGCGTTGCGTATAGCATGATTTTCGTCTTCAAGGCTTTCATCCTTTGAATGCGACGATGGTGCCGCCGAAGCCGACGGCCCAGCCGCGCCGCGCGTCTGTGAAGAAGAGGCGTTCGAGCGTGTGCGGCGTGCGCGCGGGCTCCTGGGCCCATGTGGCGCCGCCGTCCGCCGTCCGCAGAATCGTCCCCGAAGCCCCGACGGCCCAGCCCTCCCGCTCGTCGAGGAACTTAACATCGAAGAGGTCGGCCTCGACGTTCGAGTTTTGAGCGCGCCACGTGCGGCCGCCGTCGTCCGTCGCGAACACCGCCCCGCCCGCGCCCACCGCCCAGCCGCGCCGCGCCCCCGCGAACGAGACGGCGTTGAAGCGGAGGGGCGGCCGCGCCCGACCGTCATGCGTGGGGGCCTGCGAGACTGTGCGCAGCCGCTCCCGGGGCTGTGCGTCGAGGCCGAGCGCGAGGCCCTCGCGCCAGTTCTCGCCGCCGTCCTCGGTGTGCAAGAGCGTCGCGCCCGCGCCGACGAGCCAGCCCCTCGCGGCGTCGTGGAAGGCCGCGCCGAGCAGCAGTCTCTTGGTCGGCACGCGCTGCCGCGCCCACGTCGCCCCGCCGTCGCCCGTCATGTATAGCGCGCCCAGCTCGCCGAAGGCCCAGCCGCGACGGGCGTCTGCGAAGCGGACGCCGACGAGCCGCGCCTCCGCGTCGGCGCCCGTCACGTCCACGCGCGACCAGGTCGCGCCGCCGTCCGAAGTCTTCATCAGATAAGAGCGCGACTCCTCGCCGACCTTGAGCGAGTATATGCCGCGGTCGCACACGAGCCAGCCCGTGCGCTCGTCCGTGAAGAAGATGTCGCGCAGCGCGTCCGTCGTCGGCGCGGGCGCCGCCTCCCAGCGCTCGCCGCCGTCCGAGGTCTTCAGGAGCACGCCCTTCCCGCCCGCGGCCCAGCCGCGACGGGCGTCCACGAAGAAGACCGCGTGCAGCCACGCCATCGTCCCCGACTTCTGCTTCGCCCACGCGCCCGCATGGGCCGCTGGCGCGAGGAAGAAGGCAGAAAGCAGAAGGCAAAAGGCGGAAGGCAGAAGGCGGCGGGCGACCGCCTTATTCAATATCAAATTGAAGATTTCAAATTCCGAACGCTTCATCGCCTGACTGCCTTCCGCCTTCTCCCCCTTCAGAACCCGCCGGTGAATATGCGCGCGAAACTTATGACGGGCAGGAGGCCGAGCACCTTCTGCACGGTCTTGAAGCGGTTACCGGGCACTACAATCTGGTCGCCGGGGCTCAGGAAGTAGTTGTCGGGCGCCTTGCCCTTCTCGATGGCGGCCACGTCTATGGGAATCTGCCTGAGGGTGCGGTCTGCGTTCCAGTGGAGGACGACGACGCGCTTCTTGTCGCCGGTCGAGAGCACGCCGCCCGACTCCGCGAGCGCCTCATAGACGCTCAGCCGCCTCGTCATCACGAAGACTCCGGGCTTGCCCACGTCGCCTATGACGCCGTAGCGCGAGGACATGGCCTTCTCCAGAGAGACCGTCACCTTCGGCTCGATGATGTACTCTTCGAGGTGCGCGGCTATCTCGTCGGCCACCTGCCGGGTGGTCTTGCCGGCGACGTGGACGCCCTCGCGTATGTGGTAGTAGTCTATGCGGCCGTCGGGCGGGATGACGATGCCGGTCTTGGAGTAGCGGTCGAGGCCGAAGACGCTTATGGAGATGACGTCCTCGGGGCCGAGCAGGTACTTGGCGAGGAAGTTGTTGTAGTAGGGAATCTCGGCGTCCTCCTCCTCGCTCATGCGCTCGCGGCGGTTGGCGAGCGCGCCCTCGGGGACGCCGGGGCGCTGGGCCGACGTGTCGTCCGCTTCGAGCCGCTCGCCCGCGCCCGTCTTCTGCGCGGTCGGCTGTTGAGCGTCGCCCTCCTTCTTCTGCTTATTCTGCGCGGGCGCCGCGTGCGGCGCGGCGGCGAGTAACAGGAGCGCGAGGGCGGCTGCGGCGGGCCTTAGATTCAACTTCATCGCTTCAAACCTCCGTGGCAACTTCGCTGCGGGCCGGGCGCGCGTCAGGCGCCCCGGCCGAAGACGATGGTCTTTATCGTCTCGAACATGATGACGGCGTCGAGCAGAAGGCTCTGGTTCTTTATGTAGTAGAGGTCGTATTGCAGCTTCTGGCGCGCGTCCTCGATGGAGGCGCCGTAGGGGTACTTTATCTGCGCCCAGCCCGTGAGGCCGGGCGGTATCAGGTGGCGCTGCTCGTAGAAGGGTATCTCCTCGGCGAGCTGCTTGACGAAGTGCGGCCGCTCGGGGCGCGGGCCGACGAAGTTCATGTCACCCTTCAGGATGTTCCAGAACTGCGGGATCTCGTCCACGCGAATCTTGCGTATGACGCGGCCGACGCGCGTGGCGCGGTCGTCGCCCTCCTTGCTCGCCCACACGGGGCCGTCCTTCTCGGCGTCCGCCCGCATCGAGCGGAACTTCATTATCGTGAAGACGCGGCCGTTCTTCCCAACCCGCTCCTGCTTGTAGAGCACGGGGCCGGGCGACTCGATCTTTATCAGCACGGCCGTCACGAGCGCGATGGGGAGCGAAAGGACGCCGCCGACCAGCGCGATGCCGCGGTGCATGAGAGCGCGCGCGGTGGCGCCCAGGCGGGCCTGCCGGCCGCGGCCCGAGAAGATGAGCCAGGAGGGCCTGAGCATGTCGAGCGAGACGCGGCCCGTCAGCCGCTCGTAAAACGAGGCGCACTCTTCTATCGCCACGTTACCCGAGAGGCTCAGGTCTAAGAGCTGCTGCACGGGGAACTGGCCGCGCCGCTCGCCCATGGCGACGACGATGCGGTTGACGCCCTCGCGCCTGACTATCTCGCCCATCTCGTCGCTCGTCCCCAGGACGCGCGGGTTGAACAGGCTCTGGCCGACGAGGTCGGGGCGGTTGTCAACGAAGCCCACGACGCGGTAGCCGGCGTCGCGGCGCCCCACCACCTCGCGCGCGATCTCGACGGCGGAGTCGCCCGACCCGACTATCAGAATCTTCTCGCCGACCGATGGGTGGCCGAGCAGCCAGTGGATGCCGACGCGCCAGCCGACCGTGAGCGCGAGCGCGAGCGGCAGCGCGTAGAGGCTCACGCCGCGCCCGAACCTGAGCGGCGGCACGAGGAATATGACGATGGCGAGGGCCACCCACGCGAGCCCCAGCGCCTGAACGAGCCGCAGCACCAGCTCGCGCCGGTCGTGCATGACGACGAAGTCGTATAGGTCGTAGAGGTAGAAGGCGGCGAGGCAGAGCGCGGTGACGACAGCCGCCTTGTAGAGGCCGTAGCCGTCGTTGAACTCGTAGAAGGCGTCCGACCAGCCCAGGCGCAGGTACGCGGCGGCCACCATCGCCCAGAAGACCAGAAGCGCCTCGGCGACGATCAGCAGCAGCGTCCTGACGTTTACCCGCCTGGAAGCCAAGCCCTCCCCTTTCCCAGCGGCCTACTTTTCGTCGCCGCCAGCGCGCGCGCCGCCCTCGCGGCGTGCCGTGTAGCGCCGGTAGTAGTAATTGGCCTCGGCGAGCTGCTCGTCCGAGCCGTTGAGGACTACGCCGAGCAGCCGCTCGCGCTGCACGGGCGCGAGCACGCGGTCGAGCGCCGAGAAGCGCGTCCTGCCCGCGCGCGCGACGATGAGCGCCGAGTCGGCGCGGTTGATCAGGAGCGTCGCGTCCGTGAAGACGGCGAGCGGCGGCGCGTCAATGATGATGTAGTCGAAGAGCTTGCGCGCCTCGGCGAGCACGGCCATGAACTTCGGCCCCGAGAGCATCTCGGCAACGTCGTCGCGCGCCGAGCCGCCGGGCAGAAGGTGCAGCCCCGCCGGCTCGAGCCTCAGGATGGACTCAGCTAGGCTCACCTCGCCCGCGAGGACTTCCGACAGCCCCTCCGGCGCGTCGAGGCCGAGGTAGTGAGCGGCGCAGGGGTTGCGCAGGTCGCCGTCAATGAGGAGCGCGCGCACGCCGTCGGTCTGCGCGAGCAGCCAGGAGAGGTTCAGGGCCGTCAACGTCTTGCCCTCCATGACGCCCGCGCTGGTGACGACGAAGGCCTGCATCTTCTTCCGCTCGCCCGCGTGCAGTACGCGGGTGCGCAAGGAGCGGTAGCGCTCGGCGTGCGCGGAGCGCGGCTCCGTTATGGCGACGAGGTGTGGTTCGACGCGCGCGGCGGAGATGTCAACGCTGACAAACTCCGGCGTGCGCGTCGAACCGGCAGCGCCCAAAGTTGCCCCAGCAGCACGCGAAGCCGAAGCGGCGGGGAGTGCCGACCCGCCGGCCGTCTCGGTGTGCCCAGTGGGCGCTGATACGTGCGCCGCTGCCGGCGCGTTAAAGCTTCGGGAAGGTTCGAAGAGCCGCTCGGGCGCGGCCTCGGCGTCTGAGCCCGCGGCGGCAGCGCCGTTCGGCCGGCCGTTCGGTTTGGCGCCCGCCGCGCCCTTCGCCCCGGCCGCGCCGTTCGCGCCGTTCTCGCGCGCGGCGCGCTTCAGTGCGTCATAGACTCTGCCCATTTAGGAATCCCCCCTGCCGGCGCCGCCCCATCGGTCGAAGGCGCGGCCCAACTCGTCCGCGGCCGGCGCTCCCTCTTCGCCGCCCCGCACGCTGAACTCCTGCTCCATGTCAAGCTCCTCTCGCGCGCGCGAGGCGCCCGCGACCCCCGGTGGACGGCCGCCGTGCTCCGAGTCGGGCAGCCCGGCGCCCGCGGCCCACAGCTCGGCGCGGCCCGAGGCGTCGAATATGCGGGCGGCCCGTTCGCGCTCCTCGCCCGTCTGTCGGCCGCGCGCGCCGCCGGGCAGCATGTCGAAGGTGTCCGCGACCTCCTCGATGATGTCGCGGCTGATTATCTCGGCGCCCGCGGCGAAGCCGGCGAGCAGCGCGTTGTCGCAGACGTTGTTTATCTGGCGCGGTATGCCGTCCGAGCAGCGGAAGATGTAGTCCACGGCCGCGGGCGTGAATATATCCGTGCGCTCCGCGCCCGCCGCCAGCAGTCGCGACGTGATGTAGCGGTCGGTCTCCTCGATGTCGGGCAGCGGCCGCACCTCGCAGCGCAGCGCCACGCGCTGCTTGAGCTGCCGAAGCTCCGGCTGGTTCAGAACGTCGCGCAGCTCGGGCTGGCCCGTTAGCACAATCTGCAACTGCTTGGCCGAGTCCGACTCGAAGTTCGAGAGCAGCCGAATCTCTTCGAGCACGGCGGGCGAGAGCCCGTGCGCCTCGTCTATGATGAGCACGGTGCGAAGGCCCCTTGAGTGGCGGGAGTCGAGCACCTCGCCGAGCTTGAGCAGAAGCTCCGACTTGCTCTCCCAGCGCGGCACGTCGAGGAGCTTCGGCGAGGAGACGTACTGGTAGAACTCCGCGACGGTCATGCGCGGGTTGAAGATGTAGGCGACGAGCACCGTGCGGTCGAGCCGCTGCATCATCCAGCGCAGTATCGTCGTCTTGCCCGTGCCGACCTCGCCCGTGACGACGATGAGGCCCTTGCCGCTCTCTATCCCGTAGTGCAGGTTCGCCATCGCCTCGGTGTGCGAGGGCGTGAAGTATATGAAGCGCGGGTCGGGCGTGAGCGCGAACGGCAGCTCCTTCAGGCCGTAGAATTCTAGATACACGGCTTCACCCCCTCGACGCGAACATCTCAATGAGCCGCGTCGCCCTGAGCAGGAAGGCGAGCGCCGGGACGCTCATGACGGCGAAGGCGAGGCCGGCTACGGCGAGGGCGGCGCGCCTGAGCTTCAGGTTGCGCTGCTCGCGCGGGGTGAGGAGCACGGGCATGGTGACGAGCACGGGCAGGCCCGTGTAGTGCTCGGCGTCCTCGGCCGTCTGGATGGTGAGCATGCGCGGCACCTCGAAGGCGGCCGCGAGCGCCAGCCCGCAGCCGAGGCCCGCGAGCAGGCCGAGGACGAGGAGCATGGGGCGGTTCGGCGCGACCGGGCGCTCCGGCAAACTCGCCGGGTCGAGGACGGCGATGTTCTCGCCCTGCGCGCGGTTGGCGATCTCGGCCCCTATCTCGGCCTTCTTCTGCTGCTCGAGCGTGCTCTCGTAAACGGCCTTCTGCGACTGGTAGTCGCGGTTGATGGCTTCGAGGCCCACCTCGGAGCCGGGGACGAGGTTGATGCGGCGCTCGAGCTGCGAGATGGCCGCCTCGGTCTGGGCGAGCAGCGTCTTCTGCCGCTGTATCTCGCCGTCGAGGCGCGCGATGCTGCTCTTGTAGGAGTTCAGGCGCGGGTCAACCTTCTCTTCCAGCCGCTTGCGCTTCTCATCAATCTTGCGCTTGCCCTCCTCGACCATCTCGTCCATCTGCCGCTGTATCGAGTCAATCTGGTTCTGGACTGAGATCACGTCCGGGTGCTTAGGCTTGAAGGTGGTGAGCAGGTTCTGCCGCTCCGACTCTAGCTGCGCCTTGCGCTTGACCAGCTCCGCGTAGCCGAGCGTGGACTTCGGGTCTTCGATCTTTTCGGCGACCTCGATGATGTCCTGCTCGCGCGCCTTGGACAGGTCGGCGAGGAACTTGGCGTCCGAGGCGCGCTGGTCGTTGAGGCGCCCTATCTCCATCATCAGGGTCTTCTGCTGCTCGCGCATCCCGGCGAGCTGGCCGATCATGGCCTCGGCCTGCGTCGGCAGGTTCGAGACGTTCGCGCGCATGAAGTCGAGCCGCCGCTTGTCTATCTCGTCGAGGCGCTCCTTCTCCTGGCGGAGCTTCTCCTCGAAGAACTCTTTGGTGAGCGTGGCCTCCTCGCCCGCGGCCTTCGCCTGCGCGTCAACGTACTTGCGCGCGAGCTCGGCCGTGACGTTCTGCGCGTCGCGCGGGTCTGAGGTGCGGAACGAGAGGTAGAAGCCGTTGGTGACCTCGTCGCGCGTGGTGTTTATCTTGATGGTGATGTCTTTGGTGCGCATGCGCTCGACGAGCGTGTCCATCGCCTCGCCGCGGCGCCGCTCGGCGGCATAGAGGTTGTAGCGCTCGATGAGGGGCTCTAAGGCCGAGCGGCTGTTGACCTCCTGGCTGATGTTGTTGATGCGCGCGCTCAGGTCTTTGTCCGAGAGCTGCGTGAAGACGGCGCTCGAGATGCTCGCCGGCCGCACGGTCAGGAGCGTCGTTGACTCGTAAACGTTCGGCAGCCGCCAGACCACCCAGCCGACGGCGAGCGCCACCGCCGCGGTCGGCAGCACGATGAGCCACTTCCTGCGCCAGAAAATCTGCGCGTACTCGGACGGCTTCCGTTGCCTGAATTCAGCACTCATAACGCAACTCCGTTGCGAGCGCGGAGGGCAGGGCGCGGAGTGACGGGTTCAGTCCCCCACTCCGCGCTCCTGCTTCCGCGCTTCCTTAAAGGCTTTCCAGCGTGCGGCGCACGTCCTCGACGGGCGTCTGGGTCGGGCGGTGCGCCCCGCGCTGTTGCTCCTGCGCGGCCAGCTCCAGCGCCTTCTGAAGCTCGCGGCGGGCCGCCGCCTTGTCGCCCTTCGCGGCCAGGGCCGCGCCGAGGTGCCAGCGGTAGAGCGAGTTGTCGCCGCGCATCTTCGAGGAGATGGAGACGGCGCGCTGCAACTGCTCGACGGCGTCGCGGTGCAGGCCCTTGCGGTAATAGACCCAGCCGAGGGTGTCGGCGAAGCCGGGGTTGTTCGGGTAGCGGCGCACGATGTCCTGCGCGAGGCGCATGGCCTCGTCGGCGTTGCCGCGGCCGTGGTCGGCGTACATAGAGGCGAGGTTGTTCGCGGCTATAGGCTCGTCGGGGCGTATGGAGAGTACGCGGCGGTAGTACTGCTCGGCGGCGTCGAGGTTCTTGCGGCCCGACTCGATGAGGCCTATCTTCAGGTAGGCGTCAACGTAGTCGTCGCGCCGCTCCGTGATCTTCCGGTACTCGGCGATGGCGCGGTCGGGGTCCGACGGCTGCGCGGTGAAGTAGATTTCGCCGAGCGCCGAGTAGGCGGCGATGTAGTCGGGGTCTATCTCGACGGCGCGGCGCATGGCGGCCTCCGCGCGCGCGGCGTCGGCGGGGACGCCGCCCTCGCCGCCGTAGCCCACGCGGTAGGAGTTGCCGAGCAGGTAGTGCACGGGGGCGCTCTGCGGCATCTCGCGCGCGAGCTGCTCCAGCCGCCCGCGCACCTCGGGCAGGCGGCGGTCGGCGACGGCGATCGTCAACAGCTTCGTGAACGCCGGCAGGTTGGCGCGGTCAATCGAGAGGGCGCGCTCGGCGTGCTGGCGGGCCTCCTCGTACTTACCCTCGGCGAGGGCCACGTCGGCGAGGTTGATGTGAGGCATCGGCGAGCCGGGCGAGACGGCGCGGGCCGCCTCCATGTCGGCGCGCGCGGCGGCCGTCTGGCCGAGGCGCAGGGAGGCCATGCCGCGCAGCAGCAGCGCGTTCGTCCTCACGTCCGCCGCGAGCTGCGGCGTGCGGTTGGCGTCGGGCTTTAGCTCCGCCTCGGCGACGCGCTTCAAAAGCTCGTCGGCCATGCGCTTCGCCCCCTCGGCGTCGCCCGTGTCGAAGTTTATCTGTATCTGGAGGAGGCGCGCCGGGAGGAAGTCCGGGTAGTAGCGCTCGAGCTCGCCGACGCGGGCGCGCGCCTGCTCCAACTGCCCGTCGCGGTAGAGCGCCTCGGCCATGAAGTAGAGGCCGAGCTGCGAGCGCGGCTCGAGGTCGAGTATGGGCTTGAGGTCTGCGATGGCGTCGCGGGCCTTGCCGTCGGCCATGCTCATGCGCGCGCGGAGGAGGCGCGCGTCGGCGTCGCGCTCGTTGCGCTTGAGCAGCTCGGCGACCTGCTCGCGGGCCGCCTCCTTGTCGCCGCGCTGTAGGCTTATCTCGCCGAGGCGGTAGCGGCCGCGCGCGAAGTCGGGCGCCGAGCCGACTATCTCGCGGTAGAGCGCGGCGGCCTCGTCGTAGCGGCCGACGGTGGCGTAGTAGTCGGCGAGGCGCGCTCGCCCCTCCGGCTTGTCCCAGTCGAGCTGCGCCCACTCCTTGTAGGCGGCCTCGGCCTCCTGCATGCGGTTGTTGACGAGGTAGAAGCTCGCGAGCACCTTGCGGGCGTCGCGGTTCTCCGGGTCAACCTCGACGGCCCTGCGGAACTCGGCCTCGGCCTGGGCGCTGCGGCCCGTCTGTACGAGGAAGATCGCGTACTGCCCGTGCGCCAGCGACGAGCGGTCGTTAATCGAGATGGCCTTTTTGAAGACCGCCTCGGCGTCGGCCGTGCGGTTCGTCATCAGGTAGAACTGGGCCAGGCCCATGTGGGACTCGATGCGCTGCGGGTCGAGGCTGATGGCGTGGTTGATCTTCTCCTCGGCCTGCTTGGGGTCGCCCCTGTAGAAGAGGACGTTGGCCTGGAGGATGTAGCCGTCGGGGTTGTTTGCCTCGCGCGCGAGCACCTCGCCTATGTAGCGCTCGGCCTCGGCGAGGAAGTCCTGATTCTTCTGCTGGCCGTAGGCGGCGATGTAGCCCTTCGCTAACTTTATGCGGACGGGGACGTTGTTGGGGTCGAGCCGCGCCGTCTTCTGCCACTCCTCGAAGGCCTCGGGCGCGCGGCCCAGCTCTTCGTAGGCGCGCGCGAGGCCCCAGTGCGCCTGCGCCAGAGAGTCGTCAATCTGGATGGCGTTGCGGAACTCGATGGTCGCCTCCTGCCAGCGGCGCTCCTTGAGCAGCGCTTCGCCGCGGGCGACGTGTTCGGCCTTCGCTTTTTCGGGGTTCGAGCATCCGGCCGCGAGCGCGGCGCAGAGGGCGAGAAGGGCCAGCAGCAACGCACGGGTTTTACCCGAACGCGGGCACTCTTGAAGATTCATCTGTACGGCACTCCTTCCGAACGGGGCGGGCGCGCTGTCCCCCTCTCTTTCTGGCGACGCGCGGCCGGGGCTTTGGCCGTTCGCGCTCCGGGAGGCTTTTTACGCCCTCGCTTGTTGACAGGCGGCCCCGTGGCCTCGAAGCTCCGGCGGCGGGCAAAGCCGCCCGGAGTGGCGCATGGGCCGACTCACATCCTAACACGAAGCCGCCCGCCCCCGGCGATTAAAAAGCTTTCGCGGCGGGCGCCAGCCCGACCGGGGTGGCAACGCTAAATAAACTCTTAATCTCCCCTCTTTTCCCGAACCGAGGGGCCTGGCTACTCCGGCACGTAGGCCGGGAGGTTTGGCGCGACCTGCGCGGCGAACTCGGCGGCGGTCTTCAGCGCCTGCTCTTCCGAGGCGCCGACGGGGACGAGCACGCGCACCATCGCGCCGTCGGAGCGGCGGAGGCGCACGCTGTCAATCACCGTGTAAGCCTTGTCCCAGTACTCGCTCGCCACGGCGCGGCCGCGCCCCTGATACCAATAGACGAGGAGGTGGCGGTCGCCTTTGTTCTCTATCAGGTAGCGGTTGGCCTCGAAGGCGGGCGCGCCGCCCGCGGGCTTTATCTCGACGGCGGCCGGGTCGCTCAGCGTCCAGCCCGTTCCGGGCAGGCAGTTGAGCGGGCTGTGGTAGGTCGCGCCCGTTCGCTGCGTCGAGTAGTAGCCGACGTAGAGCGAGGCCGAGCGCCCGTCCGCCGAGCGGTAGTCGCGCGAGACGTAGTCGTCGGCGCGAAGCACCGCCTCGGTCGCGGCGTCGAAGCGCGTGTCCGCGCCGCGCTGCTGCCAGCCGCCGCCAAGCTCGCGCGGGAACTCGGCGAGGGCGCGGCGCGCGACGCGGGCCTCGCCCGCCACGCCCAGGTAGTTGATGAAAGCCCCGGCCGCCACAAGCACGACGACGAGCGCCCAGAATTGCTTGCCCTTTGTCTTCATCTAGTTCAGTTCCGTCCTCCCGAGCGCCGCCGTGGGAGCCGGCGCGCCCCCGACCGCAGGGGCGCCGGCTTCGCCCGCCTGCTCGGCTCCCTGCGCGGCCTTGCGCGCGGGGCCGCCGCCGCGGGGGCCGCGCCCCGCGGGGTTGAAGCGGTCGAGCAGCCAGCCGAAGGCGATGAGCAGGGCGAAGGCCGCGATATAGACGACCCAGCCGGAGAAGGTGTGGAAGAAGCCGTCGGCGACCTCGGTGCCGTAGAAGTGCGCGAGCACGCCCGTCCCGCTCACGCGCGCGGCGTTCGTGATGATGGCGATGGGGACGGCCGCGAGCACTATGAGCGCCGAGCGCACGAAGGCGTAACGGCGCCCGGCGCGGCCGCCGCCGCCATCGGCCTCGTCGTCCGAGGGGTGAGTAAAGTAGGCGAAGACGACGGCGAGCGTCACCAGCGTCATAAGGCTGCGTATGCCGCTGCAAGCCTCGACGACTTCGAGCTTCTTCGTAACGGTCGCGCCCAGGGGCAGGAGCTCTATGACGTTGCCCTCGCGCAGAACCGTTATATCGAACTGCCGCATCGCCCACACCGCGCAGCGCGAGGCGAAGAGCTGCAAGGGGAAAGCGATCTTGTTGAAGATGATGGCGGGTATCGGTACGGCGAGCAGCAGAAGCAGCAGAGGCACCGCGACCGCCCGAAGCATCCTCCAGCCCCAGAAGTAGAGCGCGACGCCAGCGAGCAGCAGGACGAGCGACGTGCGCTGCAAGAACAGCTCGGCCCCGGCCGTCCCGGCCCAGAGCGCGAGGAGCGCCGCACCTATGCCTACGCCGCCCCAAAGGAGCGCGGGGCGCGGCTCGATGCGCGAGAGCCGTCCGCGCTCAGTCCAGAGTATGTAGCCGATGACTAAGGGTATGAGCAGGCCGTGCGAGTAGTTCTCGTCCTCCCACCAGAAGCGCGCCAACCGCGCGAGCACGCCCCAGTAGAGGAAGGCCACGGCCCCCGCGAGTATGAGGGGCTTGTAGAGTCGGCTCGCGGTCAGGTTTTGCATGGGGGTTCGTTAACAGTCCGGGCCTCAAGGCGAAACGCCCCGGCAGGTTTCGTGAGCGGAGTGCGCCCTCCGGCGCGGCCCCGAGGGAAAAGCTTAACGCGAACCCCGCGCCGCGGGCAACAAAAAAGGGCGGCCGGTACGCTTTCGCGCTCAAGCCCCCTCCCCCAGAAGCTCACGGTAGAGATCGAAGACTGCTGCGACGTTCTCGTCGGCGGCGGCGCCGTTCGCGGGGCGCTCGCGGCGGCCGAGCGAGAGCTGCTCGCCAACGGCCTCGACGAGCGCGGGCCCGTCCGAGACGGGGATGAGGCGCAC
>DASPKR010000238.1:0-10824 GCA_035627975.1 Pyrinomonadaceae bacterium
CGCCTCGGGCGGCGGCTGCGACGCCAACATCTTCAACAAGAAGGGCATCGAGTGCGCCAACCTCGGCACGGGCATGCGCGCCATACACACCGTCAAGGAGTGGCTCGACGTCAAAGACATGTACGCCTCCGCCCGCATGACGGTCGAGATAATGCGCCTGAACGGCGAGCAGGCGATGGCCGCAAAGGGCTAGGCCGGTCAAGGGGTTTTCGCGCATGGCCGACGAGACGCGGGAGGGCGGGGGCGAGGCGGGCGCGCGGCAAGGCGGCTACCGCGGCGGCTATGTGGCGCTCGTCGGGCGCCCGAATGCGGGGAAGTCAACGCTTCTGAACAGGCTCGTGGGCGAGAAGATAGCGGCCGTCTCGAACAAGCCGCAGACCACGCGCCACCAGATTCGCGGCGTAATCACCCGCCCCGAGGGGCAGGTCGTCTTAGTTGACACGCCGGGCGTTCACCAGCCCGGCTACCTCCTGAACCGACGCATGATGTCGGCCGTCCACGACGCGCTCGAAGGCGTTGACCTCGTCTGCCTCATACGCGACGCGAGCGTGCCTACGGGCAACGGCGACCGCTTCGTCCTCGACCTCGTCAAGAAGACGGCGAAGCCCGCAGTCCTCCTCCTGAACAAGACGGACAAGCTTCAGGACAAGCGCGAGCTCCTGCCGCTCATCGAGTGGTACTCGCGCGAGCACGAGTGGCGCGCCGTCGTGCCTCTGTCGGCGCGCACCGGCGACCAGCTCGAAGACCTGGTAAAGGAATTAATCAGCCACCTGCCCGAGGGCGAGCCGATATTCGCGGAGGACGAGCTGACAGATCAGCCGATGCGCGTGCTCGTCGCCGAGATGGTGCGCGAGAAAATCCTGCGCGTGACGGGCGAGGAGATTCCTTACGTCACGGCCGTCGTCACCGAGCGCTACGAGGAGGTGTCGGAAGACCTTGCGCGCATCTACTGCGCCGTTTACGTCGAGCGCCCGTCGCAGAAGAGCATCATCATCGGCAAGGGCGGCCAGCGCCTCAAGGAGGTAGGCACGCTCGCCCGCAAGGACATCGAGCGGCTGCTCGGCCACCGCGTCTATCTCGAGCTCTTCGTCAAGGTCGAGGAGGGCTGGCGCGATTCGCCCCGCGCCCTGAACGAGATGGGCATCGAGGAGAAGAAGTGAAGGGTGTGGCACGCGGTTGACGTTTGCTTGAGCGGGCGCGCGGTCGAGGCCGTCGAGTACGCGCTGATGGAGGCCGGCGCCCGCGGGACGGAAGTTTTGAGCGAGGGCGGAGAGTCGGCGCGCGTGGCCGGCTACTTCGACTCCCCGCCCTCGGTCGAGAGCGTGCGCGCGGCCCTGCTCGAAGCCCTGCGAATCTACGGGCTCGAATCTTCGGACGTGCGCGAACTGCGGCCGCGCGAGGTCGCGGAGGCCGACTGGCTCGCCGAGTGGAAGAAAGGCTGGCGGCCCGTCGAGGTCGGCGAGTCAATCGTAGTCGCGCCCCCGTGGAGCGAAGTCCCGCGCGAGCCGGGGCGCGTCGTCATACGCGTCGAGCCGGGCATGGCCTTCGGCACGGGGACGCACGAGACGACGCGGCTGTGCCTCGCGGCGGTCGAGCGCCACTTCGCGGGCGGCCGGCTCCTCGACGTGGGCACCGGCACGGGCATACTCGCCATCGCCGCCGCGAAGCTGCGCCCGCAGGCGCGCGTAGAAGCCTGCGACACAGACCCGCTCGCCGTAGAGGTCGCGCGCGAGAACGCGCGCGTGAACGGCGTCGCCGACCGCATCGAGTTCCGCGTCGGCTCGGTCGAGGAGACGACCGCTTCGGCCGACGTGACCTGCGCGAACCTCACGGCCGACGTGATCGTCCCGCTCCTCCCCCTCCTGCTCGGCGCCACCTGCGGCCGGCTGATACTCTCCGGCATACTCGCGCCCCAGTCGGAGGCGGTGCGCGCACGCCTCGACGAGCTGGGCGTCTCGGATTGCGAGTTGACGGCCGAGGGCGAGTGGGTGGCGATGGTGATTTAAACGGGATGACGCGCCGGAGGTTCTACGCACCCAGAGACGCGTTCGCGCGGGGCGGCGCGGAGGTGGTGCTGTCGGCCGAGGAGTCGAGGCACCTCAGAGACGTTCTGCGCCTGCGCGCGGGCGACGAGGTCTCGGTCTTCGACGGCGAGGGGCGCGAGTTCGCGTGCGTGGTAAAGGAGACGGGCGGGCGCGCGACGCTCGAAGTGCGCGCGCCGGCCGTGGCGCCCTCGCCGGAATCGCCCGTCGAGATTACGCTCGGCGTCGCTCTCCTCAAGGGCGAGAAGTTTGACCTCGTGGTTCAGAAGGCAACCGAACTGGGTGTGGCGCGCGTCGCCGCCGTCGAGACCGCGCGCGCCGACGTGAGGCTGCGCGACGAGAGGGACGCCGCCCGGCGGGTCGAGCGCTGGCGCCGGTTGGCGCTCGAGGCCGCGAAGCAGTCGGGCCGCGCGCGCGTCCCCGCAATCGAGCCGCCCGTGGCGCTCGACTCTTTCCTTCGCGGCGCCGGGGCGGCGGACCCGCGACTCCTCTTCGCGGAGCGCGGCGGCTCGGCGTTCGACGCGCTCGCACCTTCCCGCCCTCCGGCCGTCACGGCGCTCGTCGGGCCGGAGGGCGGCTGGGACGACGCCGAGACGGCTTCGGCCGCCGAGCACGGCTGGTCAATCGTCACGCTCGGCGGCCGAGTCTTGCGCGCCGAGACGGCGGCCATCGTCGTAGCCGCCCTCCTGCAACACACATACGGCGACCTCAGGTAAATCCCACGGTCAGGTGAGATTGCGCTCTAGCGAGAGGGCGCGTATGGCTGCGTTCAATTCGGCCTCAAGGCGTTGACGCTCGGCGGCGGCCGCCTGCTTTTCGCGCGTGAGCTGTTCGAGGCGCGTCTCCTGCTGGTCGGCCTTGGCGACGTAGCGCGCTATGAGCTGGCGCGCCTCGGCCGTCTTGTTTAGCGCCTCGATGTTCTCGCGCAGGCGCTTCTGGTCGGCGCCTATCTCCGCGATCTCCGCGTCTATCTGCTCGACGCGCGCCTCCGCGGCCGCGGCCCTCGCCTTGAGGTCGAGTATGTTTTGCAGCGCCGCGCGCGTCGGCTCGTCCACGTAGCGGTGCAGGACGAAGAGCCTTAGCTGGTCGGGCGTGATGTTCGAGACGGCGTAGGTCTCGACCGCCCGCGAGCGCTCAGACACCGTCAACTGTTTCGACTCTCGCGCGCCCAGCTCGACGCGGAAGCGGTAGAAGCGCGCGCTCTTGCCCTCGGGCTTCGGCGTCTCGCGGTCGTCCAGCTCCCAGCCCTCGCGGACGGGGTGCTCGACGTAAACGGTGCGCGGGTTATCCGTCTGGTTCGTGAGCGTGTAGAGCTTCCTGGCGCGGTTGTGGTAGTTGGCGTAGAGCGTGCCTCCTGCGATGCGGACGAGGAAGGCGGGCGAGGTCTCCTCCGCGTCGCGCACCGTCACGAGCGTGCCGAGGTCTAGGGCGAAGGGGACGAGCCGCTGCTCCGAGGGTTTCAGCCGCTCCATCAGCGACTCGCCAGCGTAGGCGTTGCCGTCAATGACGGTGAGCGCGCCGTCCTCGAGCGTCAGGCGCGAGGTGTTCTTCAGCAGCAGCCCCGACATCGGGCGGTTGCGCCGCGAAGCCTCGTTGAAGACGGAGACGCGCGCGCCGTCCATGCGCGTCTGCACGATGGGGATGAGCGCGGAGCGGTCGCGCCTGACGGTGACGGGGCGGGCTATCTGGTACTCGAAGAGGTCGCCGACCTCCGCGCCCTCGGCCGCCGCCTCGACGCCGGAGCGCCCGCCCGCGACCGCCGCGCTGATGGTCGAGTCGGCCCTGCCCACGCTCGTTTCAGAGGTGTTGAGGACGAGGTTGTTGACTGAGTTCGGGAGGAAGCGGCGACCGCCCCCGCCTCCGCCGCCCTCGGCCGTCACAGTCACCGTCTCCGCGACGCCCGCGGGGCGAAGCTCCACCTCGACGTCAGAGGGGCGCCTGTGGCTGACGGCGACGTCCTGCATCTCGTAGCGCGTGAAGCCGGGCGCCTCGACGCGCACGGTGTAGTTGCCGGCCAGTAGCGGCTGCGTGCGGAAGCTGCCCTCGTCATTCGTGTTGGTGACGAAGGACTGCCCCGTCTCTTCGTTCGTTACGATCACGGTCGCCCCGGTGACGGCCGCGCCGTTCGGGTCTTTCACCTCGCCCGTGATGACGTTCGCCGCCAGCTCGCCCGAGTCGGGCTCGTGCGTCTGCGGGCGCAGTTGCAGGTCTTCGGGCATCGGCACGACGGGGCGGTAGCGGTAGAACGGCTTCTGTATGGGCTGTATGAAAGAGACGGGCGTCCCCGAGATGAGCGAGAGCTGGACTCCCTCCCAGTCCTCCTCGCTCACGTTGTCAACGATGGCCCAGCCTTGGAAGAAGGGCTTGCCGTCCTGCCCGTCGAGGACGACGCGGTAGGTCGTCTTCCAGATGGGCGCGGCTATGGTGTAGCTCACTATCATCTCGCGCGCGCCCGCGCCGTCGCTCGTCACCGTGATGGTCTTCGCGTCGCGGCGGCGGGCGCTGGCGGTCGCGGCGGCGAACTCTCCTATGTCGCGGCGCGCGCCCTCGTCTGCGAGGCGGACTGCGCGAACCTCTGAGAGGTCGAAGCTCGAAAGCTCGCCGCCCTCCGAGGCGAGCACGAGCGCGTGGGTGACGCGCGACTGGCCGTCCGGGCCGGCGGGCGTGCGCCGCTCCTCGACCGTGAGTATAGAGCCCGAGGCCACGCGCCCAGACTTCGTGGTGACTACGACGCGCGCGCCATGTAACTGGCCGAGCACGCCCGCGAGACCGCCGCCGGCCTCGCCCCTGGTTCCCGCTGCGATTGAGAACGGGATGTCCGCCATGCGCGCGGCGGGCGGGGCCGACGAGTTGTAGCTGACGGCGCCGATTCGGCCCTCGCCGAGGTCGAGCACGATCATTGACTTGAGCACGTCGTCAACCTGCGACTGCTTGAACGAGAGGTTTATCTCCGCGCGGCCGGTGATCGTGCCGCGCCGCTCGATGTAGGCTACGCCGTTGCTGTAGAGGATTACGCGGCGGATGGGGAGCGTGTTTGTCGTCGTCGCCGCGGGCGCGGCTTTGACGGCCGCCGCCGGGCGCGGTGCGCGTGACCGCTGGCGCGCCTCCGCGCAAGGCGCTGCCGCGAGCACGAGGAGAAGAAGGAGCCTGAGCTTCATGGTGGGCCTCCGGAAAGTCAGAAAGATGGGCTTGAAGGTTCAGAGGGGTGCGGCGGCTCGGCGGGCGGGTGACTTAGGGAGTAGTCCCGCACGACGACGCCGGGGGAGACCGGCGAAACGTCCTCGACGTTTCGGCGTGCTGCCTTCCTTGATGCCGACTTAGCGCCGGAGGGTTGACCGGCCCTGCGCGCGGTGCTCATTGACGGCCCCCAAGCCGCGGGAGCAGAATAAACCTCGCGCGCCGAAGGGTAGTGGAGTTGAACAAAGGGGGCGGCGCGCCCGTATTTGAGTTCATAAGGAGTTCAGGCGATGAACCGTCGTAATTTAGCCGCGCACGTGGCGCTGGCCCTGACGTTCGTGATGGTGGCCGCGGTGGCGGGGCATCTCTCGCGCCTCGGGACGGGGAAGAAAGAGGCCGTGACGGGCGTGCTGGTGGGCGTCGGGGAAGGCGGCGCGGCGCCGCGCGCCGTGAGCGCCGAGGAGGCGGGCGAGCCCGAGGTGCTCGTGCGCTTCCGCGCCGGAGTCCCGCGCGAGCGGGTCGAGGAGATCGCCATGAGCTTCGGCGACCGCGTCGAGGACGAGATCGAGTCGGTCGAGAACCTCTACGCAGTGGACGACCTCGAAGGCGAGACGGCCGCGCTGGTCGCGGGCGAGTACGGCGCGCTCCCAGAGGTAGAGTACGTCGAGGAGAACGCGCGCATAGACTTGAGCCCGCTCGAAGGCCGGGAGCTGGGCCGCGGCATAGAAGACGCCGAGGCCGGCGGCCCCAACGACCCTCTGCTCGGCGAGCAGTGGGGTCTCATCAACAGGGGCCAGCGCTCCGGCAAGGACAAGGCAGACATAAGCGCCCTGCAAGCCTGGGCCAAGACGCACGGGAGCGAGCGAGTCGTCGTCGCCGTCCTCGACAGCGGCGTTGACTACACGCACCCCGACCTCGTCAACAACCTGTGGCTTCGGCCCGACGACCTCGATCCTTACTACGACGACGAGACCGGCGAGGTCGAGGACTACCGGGGCTTCAGCGCCGTCTCCCCGGAGCGCGACCCGATGGACGAGAACGGGCACGGCACGCACTGCTCCGGCATCGCGGGCGCCGAAGGGGATAACGGCATAGGCATCACCGGCGTCAACTGGAAGGTCGAGATAATGCCGCTCAAGTTCATGGGCAAGGGCGGCTACGGCTCGACGAAGGACGCTATTGAGGCCATCAACTACGTCATCAAGCGCAAGCGCGACGGCGTCAACGTCCGTGTGATTAGCGCGAGCTGGGGCTCGCGGCAGAAGTCGCGCGCGCTCGAAGAGGTCATACGCAGGGCGGGCGACGAGGGCATCCTGTTCGTCGCCGCCGCCGGCAACAACTCGGAGAACGCAGACCGCTTCCCGCACTACCCGTCGGGCTACCAACTGCCGAACGTGCTCGCGGTGGCCGCGCTCGACCGCCGCGACGAGCTTGCGCGCTTCTCCAACTACGGCGCTAAGAGCGTCCACGTCGCCGCGCCCGGCGCGGAGATTCTGAGCACGTGGCTCGGCGACTCGTACCGCGAGGCTTCCGGGACTTCGATGGCGACGCCGATGGTCGCGGGCGTCGCCGCGCTCGTCCTCTCCTGCGAGCCGAACCTGTCGGTCGCGGAGCTTAAAGAGCGGCTGATGAGCACGTCCGACAGTATAGCTACGCTGCAAGGCAAGGTCGTCTCCGGCGGCCGCGTCAACGCCGCCCGCGCCGTCGGCGCCGTGCGCTAAAGTCAAGACAGGGGGCGGGCCGTTCATTCAGGCCCGCCCCTCTGACTTTCCCTTCCTTACCTTTCATCAAACATAACTCGTCACCCCCGCTGCCTTTCGGTATCATGCCCGCGTGGCGGGGGCGGGTGAAGGCAGAGGGTTGACGGTCGCGGCGCGCGAGGCGGCGCGGCCGTTTGTGCTCGCGCTCGACGTGGGCACTTCGTCCGTGCGCGCGGCCCTGTACGACTCGGCCGCGCGGGAAGTGGAGGGGGCGCGGGCGCGCGTCGAGTGGTCGTTCAGCACGACGGCCGACGGTGGCGCCGAAGTTGAGGCAGACGCCGCGGTCGCGCTCGCGGCCGGTGTGGTTGACCGCGCGCTCACGTTGGCCGAGGGCGAAGGCGTAAGGCGCGTAGAGCTTTTGGCGACGGCCTGCTTCTGGCACAGCCTCGTCGGCGTGGACGATGAAGGGCGCGCCGTCACGCCGGTCTATGGCTGGGCCGACACGCGCGCGGCCTCTGACGCCGCGGCGCTGCGCGAGCAGATGGACGAGCGCGAGACGCACGCTCGCACCGGCTGCCGCTTCCACGCGAGCTACTGGCCCGCGAAGCTCCTTCGGATTAAACGCGAGCGCCCCGCCGAATGGCGCGCGGCCCGGCGCTGGATGACGTTCGGCGAGCTGCTGATGCTCCGTCTCTGCGGCGCGGGCGCGGCTTCGGTCTCGATGGCTTCCGGCACAGGGCTCCTGAACTTGCGCGCCTGCGAATGGGACGCGCCGCTCGCCACAACGCTCGGCGTCAAAGCCGAACAACTCCCCGCGCTCGCGCGCGACGGCGAGACCTTCGCGCTGACGGAAGAGTTCGCCGCGCGCTGGCCGGCTCTGCGCGGGGCGCGGGTGCTCGCGCCCGTCGGTGACGGCGCGGCGAATAACATCGGCGAGGCGTGCGCGTCGCGCGAGCGCGCGGCGCTGATGGTGGGCACCTCCGCCGCGATGCGCGTGGTTTACGAGGGCGAGCCGCCCGCCTCTCTCGACCCCGCGCTCTGGTGCTACCGCGCTGACCGCCGCCGCGTGGCAGTGGGCGGCGCGCTCTCCGACGGCGGCGGCCTCTTCGCCTGGCTCAAACGGACGCTCGCGACGGGCGCGCGCGACGGCGAAGCGTTAGAGCGCGCTCTCGACGCGACAGGCCCGGACGCGCACGGCCTGACGGTGCTGCCCTTCTGGTCGGGCGAGCGAAGCACGGGATGGCACCCGTTCGCCTCGGGCGCCGTGCTCGGCCTGACGGCGCACACGCGCCCCGAAGAGATCGTCCGCGCCTGCCTCGAAGCCATCGCCTACCGCCTCGCGCTCGTCGCGCGCTCGCTCGACGCCCACGCGCCCGGCGCCGAAGTGCGCGCCTCGGGCGGCGCCCTGCGCGCGAGCCCGCCCTGGGCGCAGATGATCTCCGACGTGCTGGGGCGCCCCCTTCGTCTCTCCGCCGCGGGCGAGGCTTCGGCGCGAGGCGCGGTTCTGCTTGCGCTCGAAGCCGCGGGCGCGATAAAAAGTGTCGCCGACTTTGAAGCACCGGCCGCCGCCGCGGTCGAGCCCGACGAGGCGCGCCACGCCGTTTACCTTCGCGCCTCCGGGCGACAGCAGAGGCTTTACGAGCTTCTCGTCGGCGACCAGCAGACGGCACGCCTTTTAAGAACTCCCGTTTGAAAACTTCAGAAGCGAGGAACCGCATGAGCGCATCAGCGACGACCAGGGACACCACGCCGGAGCTAAACCAGCTCTGCATAAACACAATCCGCGCTCTCTCGCTCGACGCCGTGCAGCGCGCGGAGTCGGGCCACCCCGGCCTCCCGCTCGGGGCGGCGCCGATGGCCTACTGCGTATGGTCGCGCTTCCTGCGCCACAGCCCCGAGAACCCGAAGTGGCCCGGCCGCGACCGCTTTCTGCTTAGCGCAGGCCACGGCTCGATGCTCATCTACTCGCTCCTGCACCTGACCGGCTACGACCTCCCTCTCGAAGAGCTGATGCGCTTCCGCCAGTGGGGCTCGAAGACCGCAGGGCACCCCGAGAACGTTCTGACGCCCGGAGTGGAGATAACGACGGGGCCTCTGGGTCAGGGCTTCGCAAACGGCGTCGGCATGGCTATGGGCGCCGCGCACCTCGCCGCGCGATTCAACCGCCCCGGCTTCCCGCTCATTGACAACTACGTCTATGCAATCGTCTCGGACGGCGATTTGATGGAGGGCGTCGCGTCCGAGGCCGCCTCGCTCGCCGGCCACTTGAAGCTCGGCAAGCTCATCTACCTCTACGACGACAACCGAGTCACCATCGAGGGCTTCACCTCACTCGCCTTCACCGAGGACGTGCCGCGCCGCTTCGACGCATACGGCTGGCACACGCTCACCGTCGAGGACGGCAACGACTTGGACGCAATCGGGTCCGCGATCCGCGAAGCGCAGGCCGAGAGCGACCGCCCCTCCCTCATCTCCGTCAAGACCGTCATAGGCTTCGGCATGCCGACAGAAGGGACGCGCAAGGCGCACTCGGACGCGCCCGGCGCCGACGCCGTGCGCGAGACGAAGCGCAAGCTCGGCTGGCCCGAAGACCGCGAGTTCTACATCCCCGACGAGGCGCTCGCCCACTTCCGCAAGGCTGTCGAGCGCGGCCGGCAGTGGGAGCAGGAGTGGCGCTCGCTCGCCGAGCGCTACGAGCGCGAGCACCCGGAGGAGGCCCGCGCGTGGCGCGAGACGATGGGCGTAGAGCTGCCCGAAGGTTGGGAGCGGCACCTGCCCTCGTTCGAGGGCGCGAAGCCGATGGCTACGCGCGCCGCCTCGGGCGAGGTCATAAACGCGCTCGCTCCGCACATGCCTATGCTCTTCGGCGGCTCGGCCGACCTCGGCCCGTCGAACAACACAGACATAAAAGAGGGCGGGAGCTTCCAGCACGGCTCGTATGACGGTCGCATCATCCACTTCGGCGTGCGCGAGCACGCGATGGCCGCGACGATGACGGGCGTAAGCCTCAACGGCGGGCTCATCCCCTTCGGCGGAACCTTCCTGTGCTTCGCCGACTACATGAAGCCGGCCATACGCCTCGCGGCGCTCTCCGAAGTGCAGGTCATATACGTCTTCACGCACGACTCCGTGGGCTTGGGCGAGGACGGGCCGACGCACCAGCCCATAGAACAACTCGCGATGCTGCGCGCCGTGCCGCACCTTCACGTATTCCGCCCGGCCGACGTGCACGAGGTGCGCGAGGCGTGGCGCCACGCCATACTGCGCCGCCACGCGCCGTCCGCCCTCATACTCACGCGCCAGAAGGTGCCGCTCATAGACCGCGCGCGCTTCGCCGCGGCCGAGGGCGCGCGCCGCGGCGCCTACACGCTCGCCGACTCGACCTTCACGGGCGCGCGGCCCATCGCCGCGCCGGCCTCTCCCACTTTCGTCGAGGACGAGCCCTGCGAGCCGCGCCTCGTCATCATCGCCACGGGGTCGGAAGTCGCGCTCGCGCTCGAAGCGCGCGAACGCTTGCAGAAGGAAGGCACGCCGACGCGCGTCGTCTCGATGCCCTGCTGGGAGCTGTTCGAGGAGCAGCCGCGCGAGTACCGCGACAGCGTCATCCCGCCCGCGGTCGGGGCGCGCCTCGGCGTCGAGGCCGGCTCCACGCTCGGCTGGCACCGTTGGGTCGGCGACCGTGGGGACGTGCTCGGCCTCGACCGCTTCGGCGGCTCCGCCCCCGGCGACACCGCCCTGCGTGAGCTAGGTTTCAACGCCGAGGACGTCATCGCCCGCGCCCGCGCGTTGCTGAAGTAAAGGCTGACTGATGGAGGCGCGCATCTCCTTCAGAAGACGACGCGCAACGCGGCCGGCAGGACGCGCAGCTCGACGGGCGTGAAGCCGCGCACGTCGCCGTCGGCCTC
>DASPKR010000239.1:0-6138 GCA_035627975.1 Pyrinomonadaceae bacterium
GAGCTTGCGTACGCCTACGGCGTCTCGCTCGTGCGCGTGGGCGACGCGGGCGCCGCCCAAGTCTTCGCGCGCATGGCCGAAGCGCACCGCCAGAGCGCCCCGGCGCGCTTCCTCGCCGCGCAGGGGTTCATGCTGGTTCAGGACTACGAGCGCGCGCTCGCGGAGTTCCGCGGCGTCGCCGAGCTGGACCCGAGACTCGCGCAGGCCCACTACAACGCCGGCCAGAGCCTCATACGCCTGAACCGCCTAGCCGAGGCCGAAGCAGAGTTCCGCCGCGAGCTGCTAATTAACCCCTCGGACGTTCCCGCCAAGTACCATCTGGCCTACACGTTGCTTGAGCAGAAGCGCGACGAGGCCGAGGCGCTCGCGCTCTTGCGCGAGGCCGTCGCCGCGCGCCCCGACTACGCCGACGCGCGCTACCAGCTCGGCAAGGCCCTGCTAGAGCGGGGCGCCGTCGCGGAGGCCGTCGAGCACCTTGAGGCGGCCGCGCGCTCCGCGCCGTCGAAGGACTACGTGCGCTACCAGCTCAGCATCGCGTACCGCCGCGCCTCGCGCCCGGCCGACGCCGAGCGCGAGCTTCAGCTTTACAAGGAGCTGAAGGCCGCCAACCGCGGCGGCCGCGAGCCGCAACCCCAGGCGACGACTGATGGCCGCCGCGATGCGCCTTAGCAGCGACACGAGGCGCCGGGCGCTCGCGCTCGCGGCCTTAGCGCTGCTCGCCCTGTGCGCGGGTGGCGCGGCGGCGCAGGGCGAGGTGGGCCGCGGCGACGCGCTCGCGGCCGCCGAGCGGAGCATCGCGCGGGGTAGGCTCGACGAGGCCGAAAAGCCCCTGCTCGACTACGCCGTGGCGCACCCGAAGGACGCGAGGGCTCTGGAGCTGCTCGGCCTGCTGCGGCAGCGGCAGGGCCGCTTCGAGGAGGCGCGCTCTCTCTACGCGCGCGCCGTCGCGCTCGACCCCGCGTCGGCCCGCGCGAAGATAAGTCTGGCCGAGGCGGAGCTTGCGCTCGGGCGCGCCGCCGAAGCGCGCTCCCTTCTGGCCGAGGTCGTTAAGTCCCCGCCCGCGGAGGCGCGCGCCCGGCTCTGGCTCGCCGAGACGCTCCTTAAAGCCGGGCGGCCCCGCGACGCGCTCGCCGTGGCCGGGGCGCTCCCCGCTAGTCTGAAAAGGGCTGAGGCACTGCCCGTCGAGGCCGAGGCGCTCGCCGCGCTCGGCGAGCGGCAGAAGCTCGCGGCCCTGATCCCTTCCGTGCGCGCGGCCGCCCCCGCGAGGCCCGACGTGGCCGCGCGCTGCGCCGAAGTTCTGGCCGCTGCCGGGATGACGGAGCAGGCGGCCGCCGTCCTGCGGCAGGCGCTTGCCTCCGCGCCGAGCGACGCCGGGGTGCTGACGAGCCTCGGCCGTCTCGAAACCGCGGCCGGCAGGCTCGCGCAGGCGCGCAAACTCCTGGAGCGCGCCGCCGCCGTCGCGCCCGACTCTCCGGGCGCGCTCGCCGCGCTGGCCGCGCTCCAAACCGCCGAGGGCGACGCCGCCGCGGCCTTCTCCACTTTAGAAAGAGCGCGCGCCCTCGACCCCGAGTCGCCGCGGCTGCTGGCGCAGTTCGTCCTGGCTGCGATGCGCGCGGGCCGCTCGCGCGCGGCCGTCGAGGCGGCGGGCGAGCTCTTGAGGCTCCGCCCCGACGAGCCGGAGTCGCTCTACCTTCTCGGCGCGGCGTCGCTGCAAGCCGGGAGCCTTCAGCGCGCGCAGGAGGCGCTCGAGAGCTACACGCGCGCCCGCCCGCAGGATTCGCGGGGCTGCCTCGCGCTCGGCCTCGCGCTCGCCGGCCAGCACGACAAGCTCGACGCCGCGCGCGCGCAGCTAGAGCGCTGCCTGCGACTCGACCCGTCGAACGTCGAGGCGATGTACCAGCTCGGCCTCTCCCACAAGGCGCGGGGGGAGGCTGAGCGGGCCGCGCTGCTTCTCGAAAAGGCCGTGGCGCTCGCGCCGCGAAACGCACTCGCCCTGCGCGACCTCGGCTCGGTCTATCTACAGGCCGGGGACGCCGCGAAGGCCCGGGCAGTGTTAGAGCGCGCGCTCGCGGTTGACCCCGACGACGCCGAGACGCACTTCCTCGCCAGCCGAGCCTACGGCCGCCTCGGCGAAGCCGCGCTCGCCGCGCGCCACCTCGAAACTTTTCAGAGGCTCAAGAGCCAGAGGGAGAATGCCCCCGCCCCATGACGAAGAGCGCGCCGGCCGTGATCTTAATCACCCTCCTCGCCTGCGGTGTGGCGGCGCCCGCGCGGCAGAAGCCGGCGGCCGACTGCGCCGGGCGCGCCGTCCCGCGCCTCACGGACGTGACGGCGAAGACGGGGATACGGTTTACGCACACCTCGGCGCCCGAGAAGAAGTACATCGTCGAGTCCATGAGCGGCGGCGTGCTTCTGGTTGACTACGACCGCGACGGCTGGCAGGACATCTACTTCACGAACGCCCCGACGGTCGAGATGGCGCTCAAAGGTCAGAAGGCGCGCAGCGCCCTCTACCGCAACAACCGCGACGGCACCTTCGCCGACGTGACCGACAGGGCGGGCGTCGCTTACCCCGGCTTCGCTATGGGCGGGGCCGTCGGCGACTACAACAACGACGGCTGGCCCGACCTCTACGTCACGTGCCTCGGCGGCAACGTCCTCTACCGCAATAATGGGGACGGCACCTTCACGGACGTGACCCGCCAAGCCGGCGTCGCAGACGGCCGCTGGTCTGCCGGCGCGGCCTTCGCCGACTACGACGGCGACGGGCTCGAAGACCTCTTCGTCGCCAACTACGTTGACTTCAAACTCGACGACCTGCCGGGCTTCGGCTCGGCGCCGACGTGCAAGTTCCGCGGCCTCGACGTGCAGTGCGGCCCGCGCGGGCTCAAAGGGGCGGGCGACAGCCTGTTCCGCAACGCGGGCGGCGGCCGCTTCGAGGACGCGACTAAGGCGGCGGGCGTCGCAGACCCCGGCGGCTTCTACGGCATGCAGCCCGTCTGGGCCGACCTCGGCGGGCGCGGCCGCCCGGACGTGTACGTCGCCAACGACTCGACGCCGAACTTCCTCTACCGCTTCGAGGGCGGGGGCCGCTTCGCCGACGTGGGGCTCGAGTCCGGCACGGCCGTCAGCGGCGATGGCTCGGAGCAGGGCAGCATGGGCGTCGCCGTCGGCGATTACCTTCGGACGGGCCGGCTCTCCCTCTTCGTAACGAACTTCGCCGACGAGTACAACACACTCTACCGCAACGACGGCGGCTACAACTTCACGGACGTCTCCTTCGCCGCGGGCGTGGCGCAGGCGTCGCGCCCCTACGTCGGCTGGGGGACGGCCTTCTTCGACGTTGACAACGACGGCTGGCTCGACCTGCTGGTCGTCAACGGCCACGTCTATCCGCAGATAGACACGCTGCCGTCGGGCGCGCGCTACCGCCAGCCCAAACTGCTGCACGTAAACCTCGGCAACGGCACCTTCTGCGACGCGAGCCGGCAGGCCGGCCCCGCGCTCGAAGAGGCGCGCGCCTCGCGCGGCGCCGCCTTCGGCGACTTGGACAACGACGGGCAGATTGATGTCGTCGTCAACGACCTCGACGGCCCGCCGATGGTGCTGCGCAACGAGGGCGGCGCGGGCAACAACTGGGTGACGCTGGAGCTTGCGGCCAAGAAGGGCAGCCCGCTCGCCGTCGGCGCCAGCGTGCGCGCCGTCGTGGGCGGCTCGGCGCAGGTGGAGGAGGTTCGCAGCGGCGCCAGCTACCTTTCGCAGAACGACCTCCGCCTCCACTTCGGGCTGGGCAAGGCCCCCAAAGTTGACCTCGTCGAAATCCGCTGGCCGTCGGGCCGCGTCGAGCAATTGAAAGACCTCGCCGCCGGTAAGTTCTACGCGGTGCTCGAGGGCGAGGGCGTCGTCCCCTTCGAGCGCATACGCCCGCCCGCCCCTAACGTGAAGAAAAACTAACAGTGATGGGCAGGATGGACAGGATAAAAGACAAAAAGGATTTGAGATTTGGAATTTCAAATCTGAAATCTCATATCCTGCTCATCCTGACCATCCCAGTTAATTTCTTATTCCCTCCGCCCGCCCGCGCCATCTCGTTCGAGGACGTGTCGGCCGGGAGCGGCCTCGTCGTGCCGCACGTCTCGACTCCGGAGAAGCGCTACATCATCGAATCAATGAGCGGCGGCGCCGCGCTCCTCGACTGCGACTCGGACGGGCGGCTTGACGTTGCGGCCGTCCTTGGCTCGTCGGTCGAACGGTTCAGGGCGGGCGGCGATCCCTTCGTCACGCTCTACCGGCAGGCGGCGGCCGCCGCCGCGGGCGCGGCGCCGAAGTTCGAGGACGTGACGCGCGCCGCAGGGTTAGCGCGCAAGGGCTGGGGCATGGGCGTGACGGCCGCCGACTACGACGACGACGGCCTCACAGACCTTTTCGTGACGGGCTACGGCGGCAACGCGCTCTACCGCGCCGCGGGGCCTTGCCGCTACGAGGACGTGACGGAGCGCGCGGGCGTGCGCGGCGCGGGATTCGCTACGGGCGCCGCGTGGGCGGATTATGACCGCGACGGAGACCTTGATCTCTTCGTCGCCCGCTACGTCTCGGTTGACCTCTCTAACCTGCCCGAGTTCGGAAGCTCGCCCAAGACCTGCACCTACCGCGGCATACGCGTGCAATGCGGCCCGCGCGGCCTGCCCGGCGAGACAGACCTCCTCTACCGTAACCGCGGCGACGGCACGTTCGAGGAGGCGTCGGCGAAGGCGGGCGTCGCCGACGAGCGGAAGCACTACGGGATGCAGCCGGCCTTCGCCGACTACGACGACGACGGCTGGCCCGATCTCTTCGTCGCCAACGACGCCACCTACAACTACCTCTACCGCAACAACCGCGACGGCACGTTCAGGGAGGTCGGCGCGGTGCTCGGCGTGGCCTACGGCGAGTCGGGGAGCGAGCAGGGGTCTATGGGCGCGACGTGGGGCGACTTCGACCTGGACGGCCGCCTCGACCTCTTCGTGAGCAACTTCGAGGGCGAGCCGAACGCGCTCTACCGCAACCTCGGCACGGCGGGCTTCGCCGACGTGACGCTCACATCGCGCATAGGCCAGCCGAGCCTCCCTTACGTCGGCTGGGGGACGGCCTTCGTGGATTTCGACAACGACGGGTTGGAGGATTTGCTGGTGGCGAACGGCCACGTCTATCCGCAGATTGATCTGGCGAAGGGCAGGTACGAGACCGGCTACCGCCAGCACTTCCTGCTGTTCCGCAACGCGGGCGGCGGCCGCTTCGACGAGGTGTCGGGATCGGCGGGCCTGCGCGCGCTGCCGATGCTCTCGCGCCGCGGCGCGGCCTTCGGCGACATAAACGACGACGGGCTCGTTGACGCCGTCGTGATAAATCTGGGCGAGCCGCCGACGCTCCTGCTAAACACCACGCAGACCGAGAACGAGAGCGTCACCGTCCGCCTCGCGAGGGCGAAGGGCAACCGCGCCGCCTTGGGCGCGCGCGTCACGCTGCGCACGTCGAAGCGCCTGATGACGCGCGAGGCGCAGGCCGGCGCGAGCTACCTCTCGCAGAACGACGCGCGCCTTCACTTCGGTCTGGGGCGCGGCGAAAAGATAGAGCGCGTGGAGGTGCGCTGGCCGGGCGGTGAGACCGAGGCGGTCTCGGGCGTGGAGCCCGGCCGGGCGGTGACTGTCACGCAAGGCAAGGGCTTGACGGCCTCGCTCCCTTACAGGCCGCGGCCCGCGCTCACTTCGCGGGGGGCGGCGACGCGGCGGCCCTGACGTGCCTGTTCCACTCGGCCGGCGTCATCGCGCCGAGCCGCTCTAATTCGGACGCGGCCGCGACGAGCTGCCGCACGGCGCCGACGACGGCGAGCTCGACGGCCGCCTTCGGCTTCGCGGCCTGCTCAAGGGCGGCGAGCCGCGCGTCGCGCCACTCGGGCGGCGCCGCCACCCCGCGCGAAAGGTACGAGAGCGCTTCCAGGCCGGCCGCGCCGAGCGCCGACAAGTCGTCGGCGAGCGGGCGCGCCTCGTGGAGCGCGGGCGAGCCGTCCATGACGGCCTCAAGCTCCGAGGCCGCGTCGCGCCACGCGGACAGCTCGCGGCGAAGCTCCTCAGAGCGCGACTCGAAGCGCGGGGCGTCGGC
>DASPKR010000240.1:0-6435 GCA_035627975.1 Pyrinomonadaceae bacterium
TGATGAAAGCAAAGCCGTCCACGAGGCCGCTACTCCTCTCTCTAATTCTCCTGCTACCGTTCGCCGCCCCGACGCGCACTCAGACGCAGGGGCAGGGCAACAACCTCGCGCCCGGAGCGCCGGGCCGCGACGCCCAGTGGCCGAGCGCCGGCAAGGAGGCCGTCGGCACCTCGAACACGCTCGAATCGAAGGTCTGGTTCACGCTGCGCGGCGGCGTGATGGACGAGGTCTATTACCCCACGGTTGACATTGCGAACTCACAGGTCTTGCAATTCTTCCTCGCTACTGAAGGCGGCAGTAAAGTCGAGACAGAGGCCGAGGGTACGACCCACCGCATCGAGGTTTTAGACCCGCAGGCGCTAACCTTCCGCCAAGTCAACACGGCGAAGTCCGGCGCGTGGGCGATCACGAAGACTTACGTGACCGACCCCGAGCGCAGCAGCGTCCTCATGGACGTTGACTTCCGTTGGACTGCCCCCGGCCCTTGCCGTTGCGCGCTCTACCTTTACTACGACCCTTCGCTCAACAACAGCGGGATGCACGACTCCGCGTGGACGGACGGCGATTGGCTTGTCGCTTCTGACGCGGACAAAGCCTCGGCCCTCACCGCGAGCGTGGGCCTGCGCGATGAGACGAACGGCTACCTCGGCACGAGCGACGGGCTGACGCGACTGCGGGCGGGCCGACTCACGCCTTTCGCCCGCGCCGCTGATGGCAACGTCGTCCAAGTCGCGCGGGTCAACCTCCCGGTCATCGCCGCCCGCCGCCGCGAACGTTTCAACGTCATCCTCAGCTTCGGCCGCGAGCCTGCCGAGGCCGTTAGGAACGGGCAGGCGACTTTGAGGAAGGGCTTCGAGGCGGCGCGCGCCGAGTACGAGCAGGGCTGGCGCGAGTACGTCGGGTCGCTACGGCGCGTCGAGCCGAAATATCAGCGCCAGTTCGAGATGGCCGCCATGGTCTTGAAGGCGCACGAGGACAAGACCTACCGCGGCGCGATGATAGCCTCGCTCTCGGTGCCGTGGGGCGGCGGCGCCAGCGCAAACGAGCCCGTCGTCGGCGGCTACCACCTGGTCTGGTCGCGCGACCTCTACCAGGTCGCGACGGCGTTCCACGCGCTGGGCGACAAGGCTTCGGCAGACCGCGCGCTCGACTACCTCTTCCGGATCCAGCAGAAGCCGGACGGGAGCTTCCCGCAGAACTCCTGGCTCGACGGCCGGCCCTTCTGGGGCTCCTTGCAGTTGGACGAGGTCGCCTACCCGCTCGTCCTGGCGTGGCAGCTCGGCCGAACGGACAACGAGACCTGGGTCAAGCACGTGCGCCCGGCCGCCGACTTCATCGTTAAGACGGGGCCGTGGACTCCGCAGGAGCGCTGGGAGGAGGAGTCGGGTTACTCGCCCTCGACCATCGCGGCCGAGATAGCGGGCCTTGTGTGCGCGGCCGAGATCGCGCGCCGCAACGGCGACGACGCCTCCGCCGCAATCTACACGGCCGCGGCCGACGACTGGGCCCGCAACGTAGAGGCGTGGACGGCGACGACCACGGGCCCCTACGGCGACAGGAACTACTACCTCCGAGTCACGGAGAACGACGACCCGAACGACGGCGAGCCCCGCGAGCTTAACAACGGCGCCGGCACCTTCGACGAGCGCGAGGTCGTTGACGCGGGCTTCCTTGAGCTTGTTCGTCTCGGCATAAAGCCCCCGCAAGACCCGCTGGTTGCGAAGTCGCTGGCCGTCGTTGACAGGCTCATCCGCGTCGAGACGCCCAACGGCGCTTCCTTCTACCGCTACAACCACGACGGCTACGGCGAGATGGACGACGGCCGCCCCTGGAACTGGGACGGGAAGTACACGGGCAAGGGGCGCCTTTGGGCCTTGCTAGCGGGCGAGCGCGGGCAGTACGAGCTTGCGCGCGGCCAAAGGGGCGACGCCGCACGCCGCCTCGACGCCATGCTCGGCTTCGCGAACGCCGGCCTTATGATCCCCGAGCAGGTCTGGGACAAGACGGAGAGCCCGCGGCCCGATTTGAAGTTCGGCGAAGGCACCGGCTCGGCCACGCCGCTCGCGTGGTCAATGGCGCAGTTCATACGCCTCGCCGCCAACCTTCAGGAGGGCCGAAACCTCGACACGCCCGACATCGTCGAGGCGCGCTACGTCAAACGCCCCATCCCCGCGCGCGCAAACGCAGACTTCTTCTTCCCCGCCGACGGGGCGCTGCGGCGCATGGAGGTGGGGAAGAGCTTCCGCGTGACAGGCTCCGTCCGTGAGGGCGCGCGCGCCTTCGCCCTCTTCGACGACGAGAGGCGGGAGCTTCGGCCCGACTCGCGCGGCCGCGTCGAGTTTGATGTGCCGGTCAGGCAGGGCGAGTTCGCCGTCGCGGTCGGCGTAGTCTCCCCGACGGGCGCGACCTTCTTCCGGCGGTTGCGCGCGCGCGGCCTCACGGCCGAGGAGATTCAGAAGGCGGAGCATCAGGAGTTAAAGCCCGAGCTCATCAAACGTTTGAAGGCGGCGCGCGTCTCGCCGTTGGTGGAAGGCGGGGAGGCGATTTTTATTTACCGCGGGACGGCGAAGAGCGTCCAGGTGGTCGGCGACTTCACTGAGTGGGCGCCCGCCTCGCTCAACTTCAGAGACGTGCCGGGCGGCGGTGTCAAGTTCGTGCGCGTGCGATTCCCGAAGGGCGCGCGCGCAGAGTACAAGCTCATAGCCGACGGCGAGTGGCTCCTCGACCCCCTGAACCCGAACAGGAACGACAACGGCGTCGGCGGCGAGAACTCCTTCTTCGTGATGCCGGAGTACAGGGGGGCGCAGTCTGCCTCGAACGGCCTGCGCGGGCGCATCGAGCGGCTCGAAGTGCCGGGCGACGCGCGGCGCAAAGTCCAGGTCTATCTTCCGCCCGGCTACGCCGAGCAGCCGGGGCGGCGCTTCCCCGTGCTCTACATGCAGGACGGCTCGCAGTTCATAGAGCTGGGCCGCGCCGCAGAGATAGCCGACCGCCTCATCGCTGGGAACAAGGTCGAGCCCTTCATCGTCGTCTTCATAGACCCGATCGAGCGCATGAAGGAGTACTGGGCCAACGACGCCTACGCCGACTGGATGGCGCGAACGCTCGTCCCCCTGGTTGACTCGCGCTACCGCACGCGCGCCGAGCGCGAAGGCCGCGCCCTGCTCGGCGCGAGCCTCGGCGGAGTCACCTCCATATGGGCCGCGCTCCGCCACCCCGACGTGTTCGCCCGCGTCGGCGCGCACTCTCCTTCGTTCCAGATAGACGAGGAGCGCGTAATAGGCGCGCTCGCCGGGCTCGACGAGGCGGCCCGCGCCGCGCGCCCCTTCCGCTTTTACATAGACTCGGGCCTGCTCGAGCCCGTCTTCGACCGCAGCCGCCGCGTGCAGGTCATGCTCGCCGCGAAAGGCTACCCCGTCACCTACCGCGAGACGCCCTCCGGCCACAACTACACGACCTGGCGCGACCGCCTCGAAGACGCCTACATGGCCCTCTGGGCCAACTAATCAAGCGCGTGTGACGAACGTTAAAGTTTAACGGGTTCAGGCAGGTGTGAAGGGCGAACGGGCGGTCGCAAGGTGCGCGCGACCGCCCGTTTTTATTGAAGGGTTCGGAATGCCCGCTAGTAGATTCGAACTACTGACCCCACGCGTGTGAAGCGTGTGCTCTACCGCTGAGCTAAGCGGGCGGCTTGGAATTTCAAAGGAGCGGCATCCTAGCAAGGCGCCGGCGGGAGCGTCAAGCGTGTGGCGCGCGCCGGACGCCTCCGAAGAGGGGGGGCCGCCCTACTGGCCGCCGCCGACGGGCGGGTCTTCAGCCGTGGCGGGGCGCTCGGGGTTGGCGCGTGTGCCGCCGGAGTCGGAGCCGATGTAGAAGAACTGGCTGCCCGTCGCCGTCAGGCCCGTGGCCTTCTGCGGGTCGGCGTTGACGCCGAAGCCGGGCGGCTGGTTCGTTGACTTGGGCGTGAGCGTCATCTTGAAGACGTAGCCGTCAACGACCGGCGTGTCGCTCGTGAAGCGCGCGTCGAGGTAGCCGCCCGAGGAGAGTTGGTCGAACGTGCCGTAGCCGCTGCGGTTCTTTGTGTTGTAGAAGGTCACCTGCGCGGTGGCTATACGCTGCAGGTGGCTGAGGGCCGCGGCCTCGTTCGTCGAGCGCACGCTCGACTGCCAGGCCGGGATGCCGATGGCGACGAGTATTCCGATGATCGAGATGACGATCATCAGCTCGACGAGCGAGAATCCGCGCTGCCGGCGCGTGCTCTTTTGTATCTTCATCATCAAATACCTCTCACGAATCAGTACACGAAGGAGGGCCGTCGGGGTTCCACAAAGCGGCGCGTGGCGGGTGTGCGGCAGTCGTGGCGTTTACGTCCCTGCGGGGCAGAATTTTACTACACGGCGGCCTCCAAGTCACATGAGGGGCTAGGGGCTAAAGACCATCGGCCAGCGAAGAAGTTGTTTCTGACCGGCCCCTAGTCTCTAGCCTCTAGCCCCCGGTTCCCTTTAGAATGGTGGCGCATGAGGGATTTCGAGACGGCGAGCAGGGGGGACGTGCTTTCGGCGGCGGAGGCGGCCGGGCGCGTAGCCCGGCTTGAGGGCGAGGTCGAGCGCGTCATAAAGGGCAAGCCCGAGGCCGTGCGGCTCGCAGTCGTGGCGCTGCTCGCGGGCGGCCACCTCCTCGTCGAGGACGTGCCCGGGGTTGGCAAGACCACGCTCGCGCAGGCGCTCGCCCGCGGCCTCAACTGCACCTTCAACCGCATTCAGTTCACCTCAGACCTGCTGCCGTCGGACGTGATCGGCCTCTCCGTCTATAACGAGCGCTCGGGCGGCTTCGAGTTCAAGCACGGCCCCATCTTCGCCAACGTCGTGCTCGCGGACGAGATCAACCGCACGACGCCGAAGACGCAGTCGGCCCTGCTCGAAGCGATGGCCGAGGGGAGCGTGACCGTCGAGGGGACGACCTACCGCCTGCGCGCGCCCTTCATGGTCGTCGCCACGCAGAACCCCGTCGAGCACCACGGCACGTACCCGCTGCCCGAGTCGCAGGTTGACCGCTTCATGCTGCGGTTGAGGATGGGCTACCCGTCCTTCGAGGTCGAGAAGGAGATACTGCGCGACCGCGAGCGGGGCGACCCGTTGGACGCGGTCGAGCCGGCGATGTCGGGCGAGGACGTTCTTGAGCTTCGGCGCGCGGCGGCGGCCGTCTCCGTTGACGACGCGCTGGTTGACTACCTTATGCGCATCGTCGCGACGACGCGCGACTCCGAGACGCTGGACTTGGGCGTGAGCCCGCGCGGCACGCTCGCGCTATTCCGCGCGGCGCAGGCGCTCGCGCTCACGGAGGGGCGCGACTACTGCCTGCCCGACGACATCAAGCGGCTCATCCTCCCCGTCTTCGCGCACCGCCTCGTCGTCAACTCGCGCTTCTCCTCCTCGCTCCACCGCCGCAGCGAGGAGGCCGAGGAGGTTCTGCGCGAGATCATGAAGACAGTCAGCGTCCCGCTCTGACCGCCGAGGAATTCCCTAAACCCCGACAAAGATGAGGCTCAAGCTTCTGTCATCAGCCCTCATGTGCCTGCTCGCGGCGTGCGGCGGCGACGGAGGTGGTAAGCAGATAACGTTGCGGCTCATGCGCGACGGGGCGGCGCTCGCGGGCGAGGAGGTGGAGGTTTGGCCCGAGCACCCGCCGGGCGGCCGTCTGAAGCGGAAGGCGGACGCGGAAGGGCGCGTGCGCGTCCCCGCCAGCCTCGCGGGCGTGCGCGTGCTCGTCGGCACGGCCTGCGGCCCCAAAGGCACTTGCGAAGAGTTCTCGCGCCCGCACAGGCTCGACGCCGACGAGCTGACGTTCGACGTTAGGGACTTCCGCTGAGGTTCGGCAGGTTCGTCGTGGGGAGCTTCAAGCGATGGCGTAAAACGGTTCTGGGCTCGGCCGTCGTGCTCTGCGGCGTGAGCGCGGCCGTCATCACCGTAATCGCGCGGCGCGCGGGCGACTGGGAGCTTGCGCGCCTCGGCGCGATAGCGTCGCTGCTTTTCGCCGCTCTCATCGTCATCTTCGTCGTGCCGCCGCTCGCGCGCTCGGCGCGCGCCGAGGCCGCCCGCCTCGACCTGCCGTTCCAACTGACTGCGGGCGGCGTCGTCTTCCTCGGCATCTACGCCGTCGTCACCTTCGCCGCCTGGAACACGGGCAACAACCTCCTCTTCCTAATCTTCTCGGTGCTCACCTCGACGCTCTTCGTCGCGTGGGCGGCGGCGCGGGCGTCTCTGCGCGACCTCGTAGTCTCGGCGCGCTTTCCCGACCACATCTTCGCGGGCGACCCCGCGCCCGTCATCGTCACCGTGCACAACACGAAGCGCGTGCTGCCCTCCTTCTCCGTCATGGTCGAGGCGCGCAGCCGCGACGAAGCCGGCGCGAGCCGCGCGCGCCGCTTCGGGGCGT
>DASPKR010000241.1:0-4314 GCA_035627975.1 Pyrinomonadaceae bacterium
TTGACCAAAATTAGCACAACTCAGGTACTATCAAAAGTGGGAAAAGTCCAACAAAAACGCACACAGAGTAACTCAGTAATACTAAGAAAAAGAGGCTTTTATAGACTGAAAATCACGGTGTCGGCGGTTCGATTCCGTCCCTGGCCATCAACAAAATCAAACAGTTACGGGCAGTCAAAGAGGCTGCCCGTTTCGCTTTGTGCGACTTGTAGCGCGCCGCGGCCGTATGAATCTCAGCACATTCGGGATCATAGTCACGACTTGACGGGGTGCCGGCCCCCGGATGGAATATACTTTCGCCTTCCCGGCCAGCTCTGAGCCGGGCATGCTCATGTCTCTACTGGAGGCAATGGCGCCGGGTGAGAAGCCGTCGGTGATAGACCCCGCGCACGGCGATTGCTCTCTTGAGGCAAGGCGCAACGGGGAGGGTTCTAAAATAAGGCGCGCCTGATACTCACAGGAGGTAAGCTATGGGAAATGAAAAGGACGTGGAGAAATCCTACGCGACCAAGGATGTAGCCGCTAAGCTGAGGCGTCTGGCAGACGCCCTGGAGGCGGAGAAGACCTTCGAGATACAGATCGCCGGCGAGCGCATCTATGTCCCGCCTTACGCGACGATCGAGTTCGAGTACCAGCGCGATGGCGACGAGGAAGAGGTGGAGATTGAGCTGAAGTGGAAGAGACAGTGAGGCGGGCGCGAAAGGCGATTACGCATGGGCGGCTTCTGCGAAGAGGTTGGAGGGCTGATCGGGGACGAGTTGCGTGTTATAGGCGCGACACCCATCCAGGTCACACACTCGGGCAGCGGGTTTGATGAAAAGGAGGTCTGCTTTTTCTCCGCGGCCGACAAAATCATAGCCGTAAGCTATTCCCCGCAAGACGGCGCCACCTGTTTTATCACTGGCGCCGGGCAGGCGGAGTTGTCGCGGCACGAAACCTGGGACTCTTTGTGGCACGCCCTCGGAATGGATAACGATACTGATACGCTCGAAGGGATGACGGCGTACCTTGAGATGTTCCCCGAGGGGCATGAGGAATTCATCAAGTTTATTGGAACCTGCCTGGTGAAATACTTCGGCAGGACGGCGTGAGGCGGCGCAGTTTAACCGAGTGAGAACGGGGGCAGTCAAAGCGACTGCCCCCGTTCTCACGTCAGCGGGACTTAGTCGAGGTGCCTTCGGAGAGCACCCAGTGGTGCGGGTCGAGCTCGACCTTCTTGGGCATGCGCGGGAGTTTTATCTCGACGGGCGTGGACGGGCCGTAGGCGTGGACGGTGCCGCTGGCCCACTGCTTCTCGCCGAAGGTCAGGAACAGCGGTATGGGCATGAACCAGCCCTCGGGGACTTTCTCCTGCGTGACCGTGCCGGTCAGGAGGGCTCCGCCGCCCTCCTGCGGTTGCAGCCGGTACTCGAGCTTATAGACGGGCAGCCCCGTCTCATAGACCCACTGCTTGAAGAACCAGTTGAGGTCTTTGAGCCTGTACTTCTGCGCGATGGGCGTGCGCGCGAAGTGCTCGTTGGCGACGGCGCGGAAGTCGTCGGTGGAGGCGAAGCCGTCGCGGTGGCGCTCGACGAAGTCGCCCATCATCTTGAAGAACGCCTCGTCGTTGCCGTTCGACGGGTCGGTCATCAGGAAGTGGAGCATGCGGAGCACGAGCGCGCCCTTGCTGTAGATGAGGGCCTGGTAGGCCCCGTAGGTCTTGCTGGTGCTCAGCCGGTGGCCCAGTATTATAGGCCCGACGTCCACGAGGCGGCCGCTGCCGATGCCCATAGTCGTGACGGGTGGCTCGCGGAGCGAGCGCCGCATGTCGTTGATGAGGTCGTTGCGCGCGTCAGTGCTTTCGCGGATGCCGGTGTAGAGCGCGCCGGAATACTCGGCGAAGCCCTCGCTCAGCCATTGGTCGCGGTAGGAGCGCCAGGCGACTATGTTGCCCCACCACTGGTGCGCGGTTTCGTGCGCGATGAAAGAGTATGTGTGCTTGTTCGCCCTGTCGGCGTTGGGGATCATGACGAGGCTGGGGAGCCCCTGCCCGAAGCCGAACGGGTGGAAGCCCGCGTTGAAGTTCGGGTACGGGTACTTGCCGAAGAGCAGGCTGAAGTAGCGGATTGAGTTGTCCAGCTCCGCGAGTATGAAGTCCTCCTTGACGGCGCCGTAGTTGCCTGGGATCGAGTTGAACTCGAGCGGCGTGGGGTCGCCGCCCTTCTCCCACTTGACGGTCTGCGTGTGGCGCTCGAAGGGGCCGACGGCGAATGCGGCGCCCCAGACGGGGTGGCGCATGCTGTACTTCGTGACGGACGCGTCCTTCTCTTCCGGGTCGGGCTCCTCGGAGATGCGCGTGCCGATGCTCGCTACCCGTCGGTTCTTGCGGTGGCGGAAGCTCAGTTCGTAGGTCGAGCGATCCAGGTAGCCGTGGCGCGGGTACCAGTCTGTGTTCGAGGCCGGGTAGAAGCAGTCGTTGAGGTAGGGGTTGCTCCGCATGAAGTCGCCTTCGAGCACGAACTCAAGCTCCAGGCTCTGCCCCGCCTGCAACGCCGCCGGCAGGAAGACCGTGAGGCCGCCCTCCCACTCCTCCTGCACGGCCGGCACTTCCGCGCCGCCCGACCGCACGGACTTCAGCCGCATCTGCTTCTTCTGCCTCATGCTATCCAACTCCGGGAGCGACTCGCCCACGACGAACGAGACGGCGCGCACGCCCGGCTGGCGCGCGAGCGCCTTCAGGCGCGCGCCCACCTTTATCCTGCTGCCGGGGTCGCGCGTGTCAACGCTCATGTCGTAGTGCGTCACGTCAATCAGGTCGTTGAGGTCGGAGTAGGAGACAATCCGCCGCTGGTAGTCTTCGAGCGAGTAGAAGGCCATCCAGATGTCGTTGCCGTAGAGCACGCCCTTGTAGGAGTAGATGAGGCCCTTCTCGCCGGCGTTGAGGGCGAAGTTGGCGACGGGGACGCGGTTCTGGTAGTCGAGCAGAAGGTTGAAGCGGTCGCGCCGCCCGCCGTCGAACGCGGCGTAGAAGAAGCCGGGCCGCTCGCCGTTTAAGAGCGAGAGGGCGAGCCGCGCCGGGATGTTCGCGCCCGTTTCCTTCAGGGCGCGCGAATCATACTCGTTGATGAGCTTCTGGGCGCGCGCGTCGGCCGGAGAGTCGCGCCGTCCCTGCCCGATTAGCTCGAACGTGTCGTCGGTGAACCGGAGCACGGCGGTCTTGAAGTCCGACTCGACCGAGTCGGCTCCTATCATGCGGCGGACGTTCTCCTTCTCGAACTCGCTGGGCGGCACGTCGGCGCGGAAAGTCCCGGAGCCGATGAAGACGGCGCCCGTGACGCGGCCCGCGACCGGGGCGGCGAAGTAGAACGTGCCGTCGAAGGTCATCTCGGCGCGGTCGCGCTTGAGCACGAGCCCTTTCACGTCCGCCACGCCGCCCGTGAGCGAGGCGGCCTTTACGGCGTCATAGACTTCCTTGCCTCCGGCCGAGAGGCTCTCCTGCGCGCGGGCGGTCGAGGCCGCCGAAGCGAGCAGGAGGAGGAGCAGCGCGGCGCAGTTGCTGATGAGTTTGGGGGTTATGTTCATCATTATCGCTTACCTTGTTATATAGAGTCGTAAAGGTGTGAGAGGCGCGGCGGGGAGCCCGCGCGTGGCTCAGTCAAGGACTGGATTTTACACAAAAAAAGGGGCGGGCGCGGCCGCGCCCGCCCTCAAAGCAATTTCTATTTTAGGCGCCCGGCAGCGCCGACGCCTTAGACTTCCGGCGGCGTGGGCGTCTTCTTGGTGCGCGTCGCGGAGCCTTTCTTAGCCGGCGCCTTCTTCGAGGCGGGGGCCGCCCGCGTGCGCCTCACGGTTTTTTTTTCTTCGGGCGCGCCCGAGACCGCGTCGGTCACGGTCTCAACAATCCCCGAAACGATCCCCGTTGCCTGCCCGACTAGCTCGGTCACGGTCGAAGCGACCTCGGACGGCAGCTCGCGCACAGACTGCGGGAACACGGCGTCAACCGACGCTCCCGCGGCCGAAGCTGCGGCGGCCAGAGGCGCCGCCACCGCGGAGGCCGACGCCGGGCTCAGGAGCGCGTCCCACCGGTAGGTCGGCGCCGCCTGCGGCTCGGAGAGGCGGCGGAAGACGAGGTCGGTGACGGCCCTTGTCAGCCAGTTGTGGTAGAAGGGGCCGACCGACGCGAGCTCGGCGTCCGGCGCGGGGTTCATAAAGTCTATCGCGTAAGGCACGTCGCCCTTGATGGCGAACTCTACGGTGTTGATGTCGTAGCCGAGCGCCGCGCAGAGCGTGCGCACGTCGTTCGCGACCCTCTGCGCCAGCTCGGCCGAGAGGTAG
>DASPKR010000242.1:0-6789 GCA_035627975.1 Pyrinomonadaceae bacterium
CTCGCGTGGACGGAGAACGCCGGCGGCGTCTCCGCCCTCCGGCTCCGCGACCTCCAGAGCGGCTCGGGACTGCGCCGCACGCTCGACGCCGGCACGGCCGGGCTGCCGGAGGGCGTCATCGGCGCGCTCGTCTGGGCCGCCTCCGCCCCGCGCCTCGCCATCCGCCTGAGCGCGCCGCAGGTGCCCGGCGACATCTGGCTCTTCGACGGCTCGCGCCCCGCGTCGCGCGGCGGGGCCGCGCGCTCCGCCGGCCCGCGCGTGCGCGACTCGCTCGACGACCTGCGGGGGCGGCTCACGCGCCTCACGGACTCTTCGCTCGCCGGCCTCGACCCTTTGAGCTTCGTCGCGCCGCAGGCCGTCTCCTTCAAGAGCCACGACGGCGAGACGATTTACGGCCTGCTCTACATGCCGCGCGGGGCGTCGGCGGCGAGGCGGCCGCCCGTCGTGCTCTCAGTCCACGGCGGCCCGACCGGGCAGGCGCGGCCCACGTTCAGCGGCGTGCAGCAATACCTGCTCGCGCGCGGCTACGCCATACTCGACCTGAACTTCCGCGGCTCTACGGGGTACGGCAAGCGCTTCGCGCGCCTCGACAACAAGCGCCAGCGGCCGAATGCGGTCAAGGACATGGGCGCCGCCGTTGACTGTCTCGCCAAGTCCGGCCGCCCGTTGGACGCCTCCAAGGTCGCCGTGATGGGCGGCTCCTACGGCGGCTACATGACCTACGCGGCGCTCGCGATGCTGCCAGAGAAGTTCGCCGCCGGGGTGAGCTTCGTCGGCGTCTCGAACTGGGTGACGGCGCTCGAAGGCGCCTCGCCCTCGCTCAAGGCGTCAGACCGCGAGGAGTACGGCAACGTTGACGACCCCGCCGACCGCGAGTTCTTCAAGGAGATAAGCCCCATCACGCACGTCGCGGCGGTGCGCGCGCCCCTGCTCGTCTCGCACGGCGCCAACGACCCGCGCGACCCCGTCACGGAGTCAGACCAGTTCGTGCGCGCAATACGCGAGCGCGGGGGCGTGGTCGAGTATCTGCGCTGGCCCGACGAGGGCCACAGCATCCGCAAGCTCCAGAACCGCGTCATAGCCTACCGCCGTGTGGCGCGCTTCCTCGCGCGCACGCTCGGGCCCGGCGCGGCCGACTGCGAGGCTCAATGACCGAACCGGGAAGGACGGCGCTCGTCACGGGCGCGTCGGGCGGCATAGGCGAGGAGCTCGCGCGACTGTTCGCCGCCGACTCTTACGAGCTTGTGCTGGTCGCGCGCAGCCGCGACAAGCTTGAGGGCCTCGCCGCGGAGCTTTCTGCGAAGTCGGGCCGCCCCGCCCACGCGCTGCCCGCAGACCTCGCCCGCGCGGGCGCGCCGCGCGAAATCTTCGACGGGCTGAAGGCTCGGGGCGTGGGCGTTGACGTGCTCGTCAACAACGCGGGCTTCGGCGGCTACGGCCCCTTCGCCGAAGGAGACCTCTCGGCGCAGCTAGGGATGATTCAGGTGAACGTCGCCGCCCTGACGCACCTGACGCGCCTGTTCCTGCCGGCGATGCTTGAGCGGCGCTCGGGCCACGTGATGAACGTGGCCTCGACGGCCGCGTTCCAGCCGGGGCCGCTCATGGCCGTCTATTACGCGACGAAGGCTTACGTGCTCTCCTTCTCCGAGGCGATTGCGAACGAGCTGGAAGGCACGGGCGTTACGGTCTCCGCGCTCTGCCCCGGCCCGACCGAGACGGGCTTCGTCGCCGCCGCCGGGATGAGTGAGTCGAAGCTCTTCGACCGCGGCGCGATGTCGGCGCGCGCAGTCGCCGAGGCCGGCTACCGCGGGATGCTCGAAGGCAAGACGGTTGTCATCCCCGGCTTCCGAAACGCGCTGCTGGCCCGCACGGTGGGCTTCATGCCCCGCAAGCTCGTCACCAAAGTCGTGCGCGGGATTCAGGAGAGGCGCGACTCTTAAAACACCGGCCTTAACGCCCGACTCCCGCGGAGCGACATTCTATGCCCGGCGCCCTGCAAAAACTTTCGAGGCTGACCCGATACCCGGCGGCCGCCGCGGTCGCTCTGCCCTTCCTGCCGAAGCCCGCCAGGAAGGCGCTCAGGCGTTTCCACTTCCGCCGCTCGATCCGCCGCTCGCTCGGCGGCCCTGCCCCGCCCGTGCTCGTCTATGCGACGCCGAAGGTCGCCTCGACCGCCGTCACGCACGCGCTCATGCCGGTCGTGGGGCAGGCGGTCTTCCACGTCCACATGATCGCGCCCGAGAACATACGCGCGCTGCGCGAGGCGATGCGCAGGCGCGGCCTGACGCGCGCGCGTCATGACATGAACGGGCTCGAAGACCTCGCGCACGCGCTCCGGGAAGAGCTGATAAAGCCGCGCAGGCGCGCGCGCGTCGTCAGCCTCGTGCGCGAGCCCGTCGCGCGCAACATCTCCTTCTACTTCCAGACGCTCGACGTGCTGTGGAAGACCGAGCGCGCGCACGAGCGCTTCCCCGTCGAGCGTCTGCTGGCGGAGTTCCACGACAGGTTCGTCCACGAGCGCGGCATAGACTGGTTCGACGACGAGTTCAAGCGCGTGCTCGGCGTTGACGTCTATGAGCGCCCCTTCCCGCGCGAGCTGGGCTACCAGCGCATAGACTCAGGCCCTTACGAAATCCTGCTGATGCGCCACGACCTCGACGACCGCCTGAAGGAGAAGTGCCTCGAAGAGCTTGTGGGCGTCAGTGGCGTCCGCCTTACGCCGCGCAACGTCGGGGCCGAGAAGGTCTATAGGGAGGCTTACGGCGAGTTCCTCGCGCGCGTGAGGCTCCCGGAGGATTACGTCGAGCGGCTGCTCGGCTCGAAATACGCCCGCCACTTCTTCACTACAGAGGAGCTTGAGAGGGCGCGCGACCGCTGGCTCGGCCGTCGCGCCCCCGCCTTCCGATGAGAAACGGGAACCACAAAGTCCCGGGCCCGCCCGGCAACCCCTTCTTCGGCACGCTCGTGCGGGAGAGCCGCCGCGACCCCCTGAACTTCATGACGCGGCTGGCGCGCGAGTACGGCGACCTCTGCTCGTTCCGCGTCGGCTTCGAGCGCGTCTTCTTCGTCAACCACCCCGACTACGTCCGCGACGTTTTAGTCAAGCACTACGACAACTTCCTCAAGGGAGCGGGCAGGCCGCGCGCCAAGCACTTCCTTGGCGAAGGGCTGCTCCTGAGCGAGGGCGAGCTGCACCGGCGGCAGCGTCGCCTCGCCCAGCCCGGCTTCCACCGCGAGCGGCTCGCCGCGTACGCCGAAGAGATGGCGCGCTGCGCCGAGGGCTGCTCGGCGCGCTGGCGCGACGGGCAGGAGCTGGACGTTTGGCCGGAGATGCTCCGGCTGACGCTGGCGGTCGTCGGAAGGACGCTCTTCAGCGCGGACGTCGAGTCCGACGCCGACGAGGTCGGCCGGGCGATGAAGGCCGCGACGCTCCGCTACAGGGCCTTCAGGCTGCCGCTCGCGCGCCTGATCGAGAGGCTGCCGCTCCCGCACGTGCGCCGCTTCCACCGCGGCAAGCAGCGGCTGCGCGAGGTCGTGCTGCGCATCATCGAGGAGCGGCGCCGCGACGGCCTCGACCGCGGCGACCTGCTCTCAATGCTCATGCTCGCCGGGGACGACGGCGGCGAGATGACGCCCTCGCAGGTCTGGGACGAGGCGCTCACGCTCTTCATCGCCGGATACGATACGACGGCGACGGCGCTGATGTGGACATGGTGGCTGCTCTCGCGCCACCCCGAGGCGGAGGCGCGGCTGCATAGAGAGCTCGACTCGGTGCTGGAAGGCGGGCGCCCCGCGCGCTTCGAAGACCTGCCGCGCCTCGCCTACACCGAGCGCGTGCTGGCCGAGTCAATGCGCCTCTACCCGCCGACGTGGAGGCTCGTGCGGCGCGCCCTCACAGACTTCCCCGTGGGCGAGCACACCATCCCGGCCGGCTCGCTAGTCGTCGTCTGCCAGTACGCGATGCACCGCGACCCGCGCTTCTTCCCCGACCCCGAGCGGTTCGACCCCGACCGCTTCATGCCCGAAGCTAGGACGGCGCGGCCGCAGTTCGCCTACTTCCCCTTCGGCGGAGGCCCTCGGCGCTGCCTCGGCGAGTCGTTCGCGATGATGGAGGGCGTGCTGCTCCTGGCGTCGCTCGCGCGCCGCTGGCGGCTGCGGGCCGCGCCCGGCCACGCGGTCGAGCCCGTGCCCGAGCACCTCCTGCGAGCGCGGCACGGCGTGAGGATGGTGTTCGAGAGGCGTTAAGTTTCGGGTGAGTCAGCCGTCTCGCCGCGCAGGCCGCCCCGCGGCGACTCGCGCGAAGGGGCGCGCGAGCCGGCCCACGAGCGGCGTCTTGAGCAGGCGCTCCGCGAGCCGGAAGGGCGTCGAGTTATAGACGCGCGAGCGCTCCTCCCAGAACGAGAGTGAGATTCGGCGCAGGTGCGCGGCCGCGGCGCGCGCTTCAGCCGCGCGGTCGGGCTCGGGAGCCGCCTCGTGCTCGGCTATCGCATCCTCGTAAATCTCAAGGAGCTGGGCGATGGTCGCGTCGCGCCCCGAAGTCTCTCGCACGCGCCGCGAGACTTCGGCCGCGCCCGCGGGGTCGTAAAGCTCTAAGGCGCGGCCGACCTCGCGCCCGAACTCCTCGGGCGTGAGTTGCGGCCCCATCACGCGCACGCCGAAGTTCTCCTGCCGCAAACGCTCGAGCTCGCCCGGCGTCACGAGAGGCCCGAGCCGCCTCCACCAATAGACGACGACGGCCGCGCCGACGGCCGCGGCTTCGAGCGCCGCCCGGCCTTTGGCGAACACCACGTCGTAGTCGCCGAGGATTTCCTCGGGGCGCTCGCACGGGCGGCCCACGCCCGCGCCGCGCACGTCGAGCTCAACGCGCGCGCGCGCGCACGCCTCGCGCGCGGCCGCGAGGTGCTCGCTCTCCTTAGTGTAGTTGCAGAGCACGAGCGCGCGGCGCGGGCGCGGCGGGAGCGGAGCGGAGCGGGGCCGGAACTTCTCGGCGTCGAAAAACTGCGTGAGCACGGCGACGCGCTCGGCGGGGACGCCGTGCTCGGAGACGAGCTTTTCGCGGCAGGCGGCGTCAACCGCGACGTAGCGGAGCACGCGCGGGAAGGCCGGCGGGTAGTCCTGCTTAAAATACCAGTCGTGGCAGAAATAGACGGCCGGCGCGTCGGGGAAGTGGAGCAGCGCCGTCAGGGTCTCGTTGGCGTGGTGGCCGTGGATTATGTCGGGCGCGACGGAGAGGCGCGAGAGGTCTTCGACGACGGGGATGGTCTCGCGCCGCATCTCGGCGGCGAGCGCGCCGAGGCGCGGGCTGTAGGCGACGGGGCTGTGGCCGCGCGCGAGCAGGGCGCGCGCAACGTCGCGCACGTAAAGCTCCGTGCCAGTCCACTCGTCCAGCCTGACGTTCGTGATTAAGACTCTAAGCCCGCCCATGAATGGGTTTGACCGGGGCGCCGGGTTTAATAAGGCTCGGCTTCTATTGTGCGCCCGGACAATCTAAAATGGGAAGCCATCGAGGCAGTCATCTTAAAGATGGGTAAGGCCGCGGCGGCCGGCTCAATTCTATCTTCTTAAAGCCATGAGCGAGAACAGAACCGTCCGGGCGCCGCGCGGCGCGCGGCTCAACTGTAAGGGCTGGCAGCAGGAGGCCGCGCTCCGCTGCCTTATGAACAACCTCGACCCCGAGGTAGCCGAGCGCCCCGAAGACCTCGTCGTCTATGGCGGCCGCGGCAAGGCCGCGCGCGACTGGCGCTCGTTCGAGGCGATAGTGCGCGAGCTGACGAGCCTTGAGGCGGACGAGACGCTGCTCGTGCAGTCCGGCAAGCCCGTCGCCGTCTTCCGCACGCACGAGCACGCCCCGCGCGTGCTCATCGCAAACTCGAACCTCGTCGGCGCGTGGGCCACGTGGGAGCACTTCCACGAGCTTGAACGCCGGGGCCTGATGATGTACGGGCAGATGACGGCCGGCTCCTGGATTTACATCGGCACGCAAGGGATAGTGCAGGGCACGTTCGAGACGTTCGCGGCTATGGCCGAGCGCCACTTCGGCGGCACGCTCGAAGGCCGGCTCGTCGTCTCGGGCGGCATGGGCGGGATGGGCGGCGCGCAGCCGCTCGCCGCCACGATGAACGGCGCCGCCTTCCTCGGCATAGACGTTGACCGCGCGCGCATCGAGCGGCGCGTCCGCACCGGCTACTGCGACCGCCTCGCCCTCGACCTGGACGAGGCGTTGAGGATTTGCGAGGACGCAGTCGAGCAGAAGCGCGCAGTCTCCGTGGGGCTCGTCGGCAACTGCGCCGAAGTCCTGCCGGAGCTTGTGCGCCGCGGCGTGCGCGTTGACGCCGTCACGGATCAGACGAGCGCTCACGACCCGCTTAACGGCTACGTCCCAGAAGGCGTCACGCCCGGAGAGGCGGAGGAGTTGCGCCGCTCCGACCCGAAATCTTACGTCGAGCGCTCTACGGCCTCGATGGCCCGGCACGTCGGGGCGATGCTCGACTTGAAGCGCGCGGGCGCCGTCGCCTTCGACTACGGCAACAACATACGCAAGTTCGCCTCGGACGCCGGCTGCCGCGACGCCTTCGAGATACCGGGCTTCGTCCCCGAGTACATACGGCCGCTCTTCTGCGAGGGCAAAGGCCCCTTCCGCTGGGTCGCGCTCTCCGGCGACCCGGAAGACATCCGCCGCACCGACGACCTCGCGCTCGAACTCTTCCCCGAAGACCGCACGCTCAACCGCTGGCTTCGGCTCGCGCGCGACCCAGGATTCTGTATGTGCAGGAGTCCGAAGACGAGACT
>DASPKR010000243.1:0-2602 GCA_035627975.1 Pyrinomonadaceae bacterium
CCGCCGGCGTCCTCGAGCTTCTTGAGCCAGAAGTTGAAGCCGGCGAGGTTCGTGTCCGGCCCCTCGTCGGGGTTGCGGTGCAGGTAGCCGAAGTACTGCATCAGGACGAAGGCGCGGTTGAACTCGGCGCGCCTGAACTCCTCGCGGTCGGCCACGATGCGCAGTATCGAGGCGCGCGTGTGGCCGCCCGACTGCATCCCTTCGACCAAGCTGTTGCGCAGCGTCTGGTCGTGCGAGAGGCCGGCGTTGGCGAGCAGCGCGTCAACGTACTGCTCGTTGGTCATAGCGTCGTAGCGCGCGCGGAACTCCGGCCGCTCGACCCAGGCGGCGACGGCCGCAGCTCTGTTCGCCTCCAGCCTCTGCTGCCAGCCCGTCGTGCCGACGACGACGCCGCTGGCGATGGCCTGCATGTCAACGAGGAACTGGTTGCGGCGCGGCATCTCGCCGTAGCTCGCCTTGTTCAGGCGGTAGAGCATGTAGCCCGTCTCCTGGAACTCGATGGAGAGGAAGAAGGCGGCCGAGGTGTTGACCCTCATCGCCTCGACGCAGGCCGGGGTGGAGCCGCACTTGTGTATGTCGTTCGACCAGAAGTTGAGGCCGCCGTCGTCGGCCTCGCGGCCGAGGAAGTCGCGGTACTGCTGCTCGACGAAGAAGAGGCTGTCGTCAATGTCGTTGCTGACGGTTAGTGGCAGCCCCGCCGTCGTGTTGAAGACGCCGGAGAGGATCGTCTTGCCCTGCTGGTCAGCGACGACGACCGCCGAGGCCGTGGTCAGGTCGGGGACGAACTGGCCGTCGTTGGTGTTGAACTCGATCTCGTTCTCGAGCGTCGAGCGGAGCACGAGGTCGCTTATCTTCACGCCGTCAACGAAGACCTGTAGGGTCGTGCCGATGGGCAGGTTGACCTTTTCGACCTCGACGTTGAAGTCGCGGCTGCCGCCCTCGCGCCTGCGGAAGCGGGCGTGGCCCGAGGGCGTGAGGCCCGCGATGGGCGCGCCGGCGAGCCGCGCCTCGATGCGTATCTCGCCGCCGGGGCCGGGCGTGGGCATCGGCGCGGGGCCGGGGTTCGGGGCGTTCGTGGAGAAGGAGCCGGCGAGGACGGTGTTGCCGGCTGCGTCGGCTACGACGACGCGCGAGCGCGCGTTGACCGTGGGCACGGTCTGGCCGTCCTCGGTCTTGCGACGTATCTCGCTGCGGTCGAGGCCGGCGGCCACGATGATGTTGCCGACGAACGCGTTGTCAACGAAGACCCTGAGCGGCGTGCCGGCCGGCAGGTTAACCTCTTCTATGCGCACCCTGAACTCACGGTTGGTGCCTTCGACCTCGAACTGCGCGTCGCCCTCCGGCACGATGCCGTTGATGGCTGCGCCCGTCAGCTCGGCCTCTATCTCATTAGGCGTGATGAAGGGCGTCGGCGAAGGGCTGGGCGTGGCCGTCGGCGAAGGGGTTGCGGTCGGCGTAGCCGTGGGCGAAGGCGAAGGGGTCGCGCCGGGCGTCGGGCTAGGTGTGGCGCCGGGCTGGGCGCCGCCGCACGCGGAGGTCAGGGGCTGTAGGGCCTCCTGGCCCGCGAGCGTGTCAATCTCGGTGCCGCTCTGCACGAGCCAGCGCGAGACTTTCGCGCCGACTATGGCCTGGCCTTCAGGGAAGGTGCGCGTGGCCGCCGTGGGGTCTTCGCGCGCGACGAGCGGGCTGGTGGCGCTGACTATCATGACGCGGCCGAGGCCGTCGAGGCAGTAGGTGAATTCGGGGCCGAGCGTGTGCTGGAACTCGATTGCGCCGGTGAAGTCAGACTCGGGCTCCATCTGGAAGAGGCCGCCCTCGCTGCAGTCGTTCGCGTCTATCTCCATGTCGAGCCCGCCGGAAGAGCGCTCCAACTCGACCTTCTCTCGGTCGAACCTCATCTGCAGGGAGCCCGTCAGAGTGCGGCCGTGCAGGGGCTCTTTGCTCGCGAAGATGACGGCGGGGCGGTTGCCCGTGATGCTGCTGTTGAGTGTGTAGTTCGTTACGCGGAACGTGTCCAAATCCACGTCGAAGGAGGTGAACTTGCCGCGCACCTGCGCCGTCAGCCCCGCGCCGGCCGCGACGTTGAACTCGGCCTGCGCCCCGCTGAACGAGCGCCCGTCCGAGAGCGTGACGGTGAAGGCGCCGCTGCAATCCTTGCCCTGCGCGAGGGCCGGGGCGGCGTTAAGAATGAAGGTGAAGGCCGCGAGCGCCGCGACGGACGCGGCCGCGCGCAGGGCCTTTCGAAGGTATGAGCTTCGGCTAATAATCTGTGGCATGAATCGGGTTCTCATCGTCTCCAACTCCGGTCTGGTTAGTCGGCAAACTCCACGGGCGGGGAGCCACTACCGGCCGTACAGTGCCGGGGCGGAGGCGGGAAATACGTCCGCAGCGCAAGTTTTTCCGGGGCGGCGGCGCGCGCCAGCGTCTAACCCACGGCACGCGCTTTGTCGTATAATGTCATCACAGTCGGGTTTTTAAGAGCCTGTTTGTCGCAGAGTTTTTTAGAGTAAGAGCGTTTTGGATGATTAAATTTTTACACCTCTCGGACGTTCACCTGGGCTGCCGCCGCTACAACCTCGAAGAGCGCACGAAGGACTTCTTC
>DASPKR010000244.1:0-6972 GCA_035627975.1 Pyrinomonadaceae bacterium
TCGCTCGACCCGACCTTCGGCGCGGGCGGCCTAGTCTGGACGAACATCTCCATACAGCCGGGCGGCGCCGACAAGTTCAACGAGGTGACCAAAGACAGGGCGCATGCGCTCCTGCTCCAGCCCGACGGCCGTTTGGTCGCGGGCGGCTTCGCCAGTTGTTGCAACAGCGGCGGGACGGAGGACTTCGCGCTCACGCGCTACAACCCGGACGGGAGCCTCGATCCGAGCTTCGGCGGGGACGGCATCGTCCGCACGGACTTCCTCGGCATCTTCACCGACGACGAGATATACGGGATGGCGCTTCAGCCTGACGGGAAGATCGTGGCCGTCGGGCGCGCCGAGACAAACGACCGCCTGGGCACGTATGACTACGCCGTCGCGCGCTACAACGCCACCTCCGGCGCCCCGGCCACGCCGACGCCGACCCCCTTGACGACCCCGACCCCGGCGGCAACGCCGACGCCGGGCGGCGGCTCCGCGGGCGGCCTGCAATACTACCCGCTGCCTAGCCCCGTCCGCCTGTTCGACACGAGGCCGGGGCAGCCGGCCTGCTCGAACAAGGGCTCGGCGATGGCCGCCGGCTCGACTTACGCCGTGGCGGCGCGCGTGGCGTGCGCGGGGCTACCGGCGGCCGCCGTCTCAGTGGTAGGCCACGTCACGGTCATCAACAACCTGCAGGGCGCGGGGCCGGGCTTCGTCACGCTCTTCCCCGGCGGCTCGCAGCGGCCCACGGTCTCGAACATTAACTACGCTTCGGGGCAGGTCTTGTCTAACGCCTTCGGCGTGGGGCTCGGCGCCGACGGCTCGTTCTCGATTTACGCGCACTCGACTACGGACTTGCTGATAGACGTCGTCGGCTACTACGCGCCGCCCGGCGCGGGCGGCCTCTACTTCCACCCGCTGCCCCGGCCCGTGCGTCTGCTCGACACGCGCATAGGGCAGGCGGCGTGCGACGCGCCGGGCGCGCCCGTCCCCGCCGGCGGCGCCCGCGCGCAGTTAGCTAGGACGGCGTGCGACGGGCTCGTCATACCAGACGACGCCTTGGCGCTTGCCGGCAACGCCGCGGTCGTCAACGACGAGGCCGGTGCCTCGGCCGGGTTCCTGACCTTCTACCCGTCCGGCGCGCAGCGCCCCGTCGTCTCGAACATGACTTACGCCGCGGGGCAGGTGATATCAAGCGCCTTCACGACGACACTCGGCGCGGACGGCCGGTTCCAAATCTACGCCCACTCGACCGTCAACGTCATCGTGGACGTGACGGGCTACTACAGCGCGAGCGCGCTGCCGGACGCCAACGGCTCGGCCGGCCTGCTCTACCGCGCGCTGCCCGCGCCCTTCCGCTTGCTCGACACGCGCGCCGGCGAGCCCGCATGCCACAACCCCGCCGCGCCGCTCTCCGGCGGCACCGCCTTCAAGCAGCAGGCCGAGGGCACTTGCGGCGCCACGAGCGTCCCGGCCGGGGCCGAGGCCGTGACGGGCAACGCGACCGTCGTGAACACGGCGGCCGGCGCCGGCTTCGGCTACGTGACGCTCTACCCGAGCGAAGCCGAGCGGCCGCTCGTGTCAAACATAAATTACGTGCCGGGGCAGGCACTCTCGAACTCCTTCACCGTCCGGCTCGGTGCCGACGGGGCGTTCTCCATCTACGTGCTCTCGACGACGCACTACATAACCGACTTGACCGGTTACTTCGTCCCCACGCCCCCGAACTAAATCCGGCCTACTCCTTTGTCGCGGCCGCGACCTTCGTTAGAATCGAAGCGCGCGTATGAAGACCGAGGAGAAGGCGAGGGGCGTGGGAGGCGCGGGCGGCGTTGATGTGGCGCCGGCCGCCGCGGCACCCTTGCGCGCGTCGGGCTCGCGCGCCGGGCTCGACGCCTCGGGCGCGCCGCGTAACGGCGCCCGCCCGCCGTCCCGCACGCTCACTCGCCGGCGGCGGCGCACGCCCATGAGCCACGAGCGGCGAGTGCTGCTGATGACTCTGGGCGGGGGCGCGCCGGCCGTCATAGTCTCGTGCGTGCTGCTGTGGGCGGGCGGCTACTCGCCCAAAGTCTTCTGGACGCTCACGGCGATAATTGTCGCGCTGTGGCTCGGCTTCTCCTTCGCCGTGCAGGCGCGTGTGGTGCGGCCGCTCCAGACGGTCTCGAACCTCCTGGCGGCGCTGCGCGAGGGCGACTACTCCTTCCGCGCGAGGGGCGGGCGCGGCCCCGACGCGCTGAGCGAAGTCATACGGGAGATAAACGCGCTGGGCGAGACGATGCGCGAGCACAGGCTCGGCGCGCTTGAGGCGACGGCTCTGCTGCGAACCGTCATGTCCGAGATAGACGTGGCCGTCTTCGCCTTCGACCCGGAGCGGCGCCTGCGCCTGGTCAACCGCGCGGGCGAGCGTCTGCTGGGCCAGCCGGCCGAGCGGGCGCTCACGCGGACGGCCGCGGAGCTTGGCCTCTCCGAGTGCCTGAGCGTGAGCGACGACGCCGCTGCGCACACGCTCCCCGCGGCCTTCCCCGGCGACGGCGGCGTGCTCAAGCGGTGGGGCGTGCGCCGCAGCGCGTTCCGCGAGCGCGGCGTCGCTCACCAGCTCTTAGTCATAAGCGACCTGAGTCAACCTCTGCGCGAGGAGGAGCTGAAGGCTTGGCAGCGCATCGTCCGGGTGCTCGGCCACGAGCTTAACAACTCGCTCGCGCCGATAAAGTCCATCGCCGGGAGCCTCGCGTCACTGCTCGCGCGCGAGCCCCCGCCCGCCGACTGGCGCGACGACATGCGCCACGGCCTCACGGTCGTCTCCTCGCGCGCCGAGAGCCTGAGCCGCTTCATGGAGTCCTACGCGAGCCTCGCGCGCCTGCCGCCGCCGCGCCTCGCGCCCGTGCGGGTGGGCGAAGTGGTCGAGCGCGCGGCGGGGCTCGAGACCCGCCTGAGAGTCGAGGTCGAGCCGGGCGCCGACGTGACCGTGCGCGCCGACGCCGACCAGCTCGAACAGCTCCTCATCAACCTCGTGCGCAACGCGGCGGACGCCTCGCTGGTTACGGGCGGGGGCGTCAGCGTCGGCTGGCGGCGCGCGGCCGGCTCGAACGGCGGCGCCGGCCACGTCGAGGTCTGGGTGCGCGACGAGGGGCTCGGCATCGCCAACCCCGCGAACCTCTTCGTCCCCTTCTTCACGACGAAGCCGGGCGGCTCCGGCATCGGCCTGGTACTCTGCCGGCAGATAGCCGAGGCGCACGGCGGCACGCTCGCGCTCGAAAACCGCACCGGCCGGCGCGGCTGCGAGGCGCTTCTTCGCCTGCCGCTCTGACCCGCCGCGGCGTCTCACTTTTGGGAACGGGCAATCCCGCAAACGGACAATCGGGCGGGCGCAGGCGCTCGGCGTCGGGGCGAAACGCGCAGGGGGCGGCGTGGCACGCCGCTTCCTTTAGGAGCGCGCGATGATTGAGCTCAGGAACGTCGAAAAATTCTACGAGACGGCCGCCGGCCGCACTTACGTGCTGCGCCGCGTCAACCTCTCCGTCCGGGCGGGCGAGTTCGTCTCCGTCATGGGGCCTTCCGGGTCGGGCAAGACCACTCTGCTCTCGATACTCGGCATGCTCGACAGCTCGTGGGGCGGCGAATATTTCTTCGAGGGCAAGGCCGTGCACAAGCTGAGCCTCAAGGAGCGCTCCGACCTCCACCGGCGCAACATAGGCTTCGTCTTCCAGAGCTACCACCTGATTGACGGCCTGACGGTTAAGGAGAACCTGGAGGTGCCGCTCTCCTACCGCGACGTGAAGCGCTCGGAGAGCCAGTCGCTCGTCGCCGACATACTCGACCGCTTCCGCATAGTCGGCAAGAAAGACCTCTACCCGAACCAGCTCTCGGGCGGGCAGCAGCAGCTCGTCGCCATCGCGCGCGCCGTCGTCGCGAGCCCCTCGCTCATACTCGCGGACGAGCCCACGGGCAACCTCCATTCGAGCCAAGGCAAGGAGATAATGGAGCTATTCAAGACGCTCAACGACGAAGGCACGACCGTCATACAGGTCACTCACTCCGAGGCGAACGCGGCCTACGGCAACCGGGTCGTGCGGCTCGAAGACGGCTGGGTCGTCGGCGAGCAAGGCGCGAACTGATTGCCGGATAAACAGGGCCGAGGGGGTTGATGACGGCGCCGCCGTCATCAACCCCCTCGGCTTTTCTATCTAGCCGTCGGCGGCCGGCTCACGGGCAGCCGGGCGTGACGGTCAGGCCGCGGCTGAGCGTCGTCGGGCCTAACTCGGCCGTTATCGCGCCCGACTGGTTCGAGTTCACGCGCGAGGTCGTCACGGTGAAGGTCGCGCTCGAAGCGCCCTTCGGTATCGTGACGGTCGCCGGGACTGAGGCCGCCGGGTTAGCGCTCGCGAGCGCGACCACTACGCCGCCCTGCCCGGCGACGCCGCCCGAGATGTGAACCGAGCCGGTCACGACCTCGCACCCGCCGCCTTTCACCACGGTCGAGGGCATCAGCTTGATGGCGCTCAAACGCACGGCCCTCACGTTGACGGTCGCGGAGTTGTTCGCCGGGTTCGGGTCTGTCTCGGGCGCGGAGGCCGTCGCCGTCATCGGGAGCAGGCCGGCGGCGGCCGCCGTCACCTGCACGTTGACCGTCGCCGACGCGCCGCGCAGCAGCCCACCCAGGTTGGCCGTCAACTGCCCCGAAGCGACCGTGGCCGCCCCTTGAGTCGCGTTGGCCGAGACGAACTGCACGCCAGCGGGGAGCGCGCCCGTGAGCTGCACGCCCGTGGCGTCGCCCGCGCCGTTGTTCGTCACGACGAAGGTGTATATGAAGCCCTCGCCGACGACCGCGGGGTTGGCCGACGCCGTGCCGGCGACGGAGAGGTTGGCGGTCTCCTCCGTGTCGCCGTCCGAGTCGAGGTGGCCGTTCGCGCGCAGGCGGGCCACGGCGAAGTCGCGGCTGCCGTCGGCGAGCGTGGTGGCGCCCGCCGCCACGATGCGCCCGTTCTTCTGGACGGCGACCGAGTAGGCGCGGTCGTCGCCGGCGAACGGGACGGTCTGCTTGCCGTCCGCGTCGAAGGACGTGTCGAGCTGCCCGTTCGGGAGGTATCGCGCGGCGGCGAAGTCGTAGTTCGAGTTGCCGAGGCGCGAGAAGCCCGCGGCTACTATCCTCCCGTCCTTCTGCACGGCCACGCCGTAGGCCGCGTCGGCGTCGGGCTCGAAGTCCGTGGTGGCGAGGCCGTCGGTGCTGAACGAGAGGTCGAGCGAGCCGTCCGAGTTCAGGCGCGCGAGCGCGAAGTCCTTGTTGCCGGTCGCGGCGCTGTAGGTCATGCCGGCGAGGACGAGCCGCCCGTCCGACTGGAGCGCGAGCCCGAAGGCTTCGTCGCCGGCCGAGGTGAAGTCAACGACGGCCTTGCCGTCCGAGTCGAAAGAGGCGTCGGGCGTGCCGTCCTCGTTGAAGCGGGCGACGGCGAAGTCCTTGCCCGCCGAGTCGGCCGCCGTGCCGGCCGCGACGATGCGGCCGTCCGGCTGGATGACGAGGGCGCGCGCAACGTCGGCCCCCGAGTCGAAGTCGAGCGTGAGCAGCCCGTCGCCGTCGAAGGACGTGTCGGGCGTGCCGTCGGCGTTGTAGCGCGCCAGCGCGAAGTCGTTGCCCGCGGAACCTGCCAGAACGATCTTCCCGTCAGCCTGAATCGCCACGGCGTTGGCCGCGTCCTCGGACGAGGAGAAGTCGGTGTTTACGAGGCCGTTCGAGCCGAACGAGAGGTCGAGCGAGCCGTCGGCGTTGTAGCGGGCGACGGCGAAGTCCTTGTCCGCCGTGTTGAAGGCCTGGCCGGCGGCGACGATGCGGCCGTCCGCCTGGACGGCTACGGCATGAAGCAGGTCGTGGCCGGCGAAGAAGTCGGTCAGCACGCGGCCCGACGTGCCGAAGGTCGAGTCGGGCGAGCCGTCCTCGTTGTAGCGTGACAGGGCGAAGTCGCGGTTGCCGTTGCGCACGGCGTTGCCGCCGACGACGATGCGGCCGTCGGTCTGTAGGGCGACCGCCGCGCCCTGGCCGGCGCCGCCGAAGTCGGTGGTCGCGCGGCCGTCCTCGTCGAAGGCCGGCTCGGGCCGGACGGTGAAGGCCGCCGAGGAGGTGTTGTTCGCGGGCGCCGGGTCGTTGTTGGCCGAAGAGACCTGCGCCGTGTTGCTGACGTTCGTGTTCTCGGCCACGTTCGAGTTGACGCGGGCGACGATGGTCGCCACGGCCGACGCGCCCGGCGCGAGAGACGGGAAGGTGACGGTGCGGTTGTTGCCCGCGGCGTTGCCGCCGACGCACGTGCCGCCCGCGGAGGCCGCGCACGAGACGAAGGTCAGCGTCTGGGGCAGGTTGTCCGTGACGACGACGTTGGCCGCCGCGTTCGCGCCGCCGTTCGTGACGAGCAGCGTGTAGGTGACTTCCTCGTTCGCCGGCACGCTCTGGGCCGAGGCCGTCGTCGTGATGGCGAGGTCGGTCGCCGCGGTCGAGATGCCGTTGAAGTTAGCGGTCTGGCTCGCGGACAGGTTACCGAAGGTGCGCGAGAGCGGGTCGAACGTGTGGTCGGCGAGCGACGGCGTGACGGTGTAAGTCCCGCCCGGCAAGAGGCTCTGGAACGAGTAGAAGCCGTTCGCGTCGGTCGTGCGCGTCCCCGTCCCTGCGCCCGAGAGCGTGACGGTCGCGCCCGCAATCGGCCCCGAGCCGCCCGAGACAGTGCCGCTGATGGTGTAGGCGACCGCCGCCGTGTAGTTCTGCGCGGTCTGGTTGGCGCTCAGGGCGTTGTAGCTCCTGCTCGCGGGGTTGAAGCTGTAGTCCTGCTTCGAGGGCGTGACGGTGTAGTTGCCGCCGGCCGGGAGCCCCGTGAAGGTGTACGCGCCGGAGGCGTTCGTCGTAGTCGTCGCTTCCGTGAGCGACGAGCCGGTGCCTGCGAGCGTGAGGGTCACGCCCGCGACGGGGTTGGTGCCTGCGTCCGTGACGGCGCCGGAGATGCTGTAGGT
>DASPKR010000245.1:0-9912 GCA_035627975.1 Pyrinomonadaceae bacterium
GGAATGAAGAGACTTTTCGCGTCGTTCGCCGCGGCCGTGTTGCTCGCCACGGCGGCCGCCTCACTCTCCACTCACGCGCCCGTCGCGGCGGGCCAGTCGGAAAAGAGCAAGGTTAAGAAGAAGGCACGGCCCGTCGAGGGCGAGTACGTCGTCATGCTCGAAGAGTGGGCGGCGCAGCCCTACGGCGAGAACTCCTTCGCCGGGCACCTCGCGCGCGACCTCGTCTCGGGCGTCGGCGGCAAGGTGAAACACGTCTATAAGCATTCGGTGCTCGGCTTCTCGGCCGAACTCTCGGAGCAGGCGGCCGAAGCGCTCGCCAACGACCCGCGCGTGCGCTCCGTCGAGCAGAACGGCGTCGTCACCGCCGTGACGACGCAGTCGAACCCGCCGTGGGGGCTCGACCGAATAGACCAGCGCAACCGCCCGCTCGATGCCCAGTACAACTACACGCCCACGGGCGCGGGCGTCCACGCCTACATCATTGACACAGGGATACGCAAGACGCACACGCAGTTCGGCGGGCGCGCCAACGGCGCGTCCTACTCATCCATCAACGACGGCAACGGCTCGAACGACTGCAACGGCCACGGCACGCACGTCGCCGGCACCGTCGGCGGCTCGACCTACGGCGTCGCGAAGGGCGTCACGCTCCACGCCGTCCGCGTGCTCGACTGCCAGGGCAACGGCACGGACGCCACCGTCATCGCCGGCGTTGACTGGGTGACGGCCAACCGGCAGACGCCCGCGGTCGCCAACCTGAGCTTAGGCGGCGGCGCATCCTCGGCGCTCGACACGGCCGTGCAGAACATGATTAACGCTGGCGTGGCGACGGCCGTCGCCGCCGGCAACGACTACGGCGCGAACGCCTGCAACTACTCGCCCGCGCGCGTAGCCGCCGCAATCACCGTCGGCTCGACCACGTCCACGGACGCCAGGTCAGACTTCTCCAACATCGGCACGTGCCTCGACATATTCGCGCCCGGCTCGTCCGTTCAGTCCTCGTGGTGGACTTCGGACACGGCGACGAACACCATCAGCGGCACCTCGATGGCGACGCCGCACGTCGCGGGCGTCGCGGCCCTCTACCTGCAAAACAACCCCTCAGCCTCGCCCTCGACGGTGCGCGACCAGATAGTCAACACGGCGACGACAAACGTGCTGACCGGGATAGGGTCGGGCTCGCCCAACCGCCTGCTCTACTCGCTGCTGACGACGGGCGGCGGCGGGGGCGGCGCGCCCGCGGCCTGCTCGGGCGGCACTCTCCACACGGGGACGCTCACGTTCACGGGCGACTACGACTACCACCCGAACGGCAGCTACTACTACAGCTCGGTCTCCGGCTACCACAAGGGCTGTCTCGTCGGGCCGACCTCTGGCGCCGACTTTGACCTCTACCTGCAAAAGTGGAACGGCTCGGCGTGGGTCATCGTCGCGCGCTCCGAGAGCGTGACCTCGAGCGAGACCATCTCCTATTACGGCACGGCCGGCTATTACCGCTGGCAGATTTACTCCTACAGCGGCTCGGGCAGCTACAACTTCTGGCGGCTGGCGCCGTAGTAAGGGAGTTTAGGGTTAAAGGCACAGACAGGAGCGCCGCCCGTGAAGTCGAAGGCTTCACGGGCGGCGCTCCTGCTTAACCCGAAACTCCCCTCAGCGCGTCGTCGCGCTGACGATGTTCGAGTAGGCGGACGGGCCGGCGCCGTTGACGGCGCGCACGCGGTAGCGGTAGGTGGTGCGGCGGGCGCGGCCGGTGTCCGTGTAGGTCGTGACGTTGGGCAGCGGCGACGCGACGAGCGCGAAGTTGGTGCAGGTCGTGCCCGTGCAGCGCTCTAGCTGGAAGCCGGTCTCGTTCGTCGAGTTGTCGTTCCACGCGAGGCCGACCGAGTTTTTCGACACGGAAGTCACGCTCAGGTTCGTGGGCGCGGCGGGCGGCGGCAGCGCCTGCGTGGTCGCCGACGCCGTGTTCGAGGGCGCGGAATCGCCGCCCGCGTTGAAGGCGACGACACGATAGGTGTAGGTCGTCCCCGGCGAGAGGCCGGTGTCGCCGAACGAGGTGGCGCCGGCGCCCGTCTGCCCGGCCGTGGCGAAGTTAGTGCAGCCGGCGCCAGCGCAGCGCTCGACGCGGAAGCCGCCCTCGTTGTCGGAGTTGTCCGCCCACGCGAGGCTGACGGTGTCGGAGCCGGTTGCCGTAGCGGTCAGCCCGCTCGGCGCGGCGGGCGCGGGCGGCGGCGGGCCGCAGCCTCCCACCTTGAACTTGCCGATGCGCGTGCGCCAGCCCGCCGAGGACGAGGCCGAGTAATACTCGGTCGTGTACCAGAAGGTGCAGTCGTCCACGGGGTCAACGTTGAGCGAGCTGTAGTCGCCCCAGCGGCCCGAGGTCGAGGTCTGCGAGCCCGAGCCGTTAATCAGGACGGCCTCGCCCTGGAAGAGCCCGCCCGGAGGGTCTGTAGCCAGACGGCCGGCGTAGCGTATGCCGGGGAAGACCGTCGTGCTAGAGACCGAATAGCCCACGGCGATGTCGCCATGCCCGTTCATCGCCGCCGAGCCCATCCAGCGGTTGAGGCCGTCGTTGGGGGCGAAGGTCGCCTCCTCGTTGACCGCCCACGCGCCGCCCGCGCGGCGGAACTCGTAGTAGCGCACGCTGGCGCGGTGCGTCGAGACGGTCGTGCCAGTCCCGACGTTGACCGTGTGTGTGACGACGAGCGACTCGTGTGTGCCGAAGTTGCGGTACTGGAGCCGGTGCATGAGGCGATCCTGTAACGAGTCGAGGTAGCTCGAAGAGGACGCGGGCGAGGGCTGCTCGATGTCGAGGCGCCCCGAAGGGTTCGTCGGGTTGAAGGCCGCGACTGGCACGGGGCTCGCGGGGTGCTCGGTGAAGGTCGAGGCGGCGGGGTTCGAGAAGTTGGCGCGGAACTCCCAGATGCGCATGGCGTCCGATGGGTCGCCGAACTCGCCCGCGGTGAACTGCGCGAAGTAGTTGGGCGAGCCCGCGGGCGGCGCGTTCGTGCCGTCCCAGTCGGAGGGCAGCATGCCGCCGTCGTTCGTTGCCAGGTCGAAGTAGATGTAGCTGGCTGAGGGGTCGCCCGCCAGCATCTTGGCGCGGTCGAAGGCGAAGACGCCCGCGCCGGCGAAGAAGTTTGTGAACTGGTTGTCGCTCATGTAGTAGCCGTCGGGCCAGACGCCGAAGTGCGGGTAGTCGTTGAATTTGTTGTTCGGCATCTGGAAGGCGTACGCGTGGTAGGCGCCCGTCGGGTCGCCCGAGGCCGAGATGGCTATGCACTGGTGGTAGGGGGCGGAGGCCACGAACTGGCTGATGAGCCAGCGGTCGGCCGCCTGGTCGTAGAGCACGATGGGGTCGCCGTCGTCGGTCGTGCCGCAGGGCGCGCCGACGGCCGCGAAGAGCTGGCTCATCAGGAAGGCGCCCGTCAGCGGCGCCCCCGCGCGGTCGAAGACTCGGACGAGCGTGTTGACTGCCTGCACGTAGTGGTTCGGGCCGATGTCGCCGACCGTGTCGGGCGGGAGGTAGCGCACGCCGAGCACGGCGGCGTTGTTGTCGCTAGAGAGCCCCTCGAAGCTCGTCTCCGGCGTGGGGATTAGCGGCTCGCTGGTGACGGCGTTCGTGCGGTACGAGTTCTGTACGGCGGCGTCGGTGCCGTGGGTCTGGCCCTCGCGGTTCTGCTCTTTGGGGAGGCCCTGGTTGGGGACGCGCCGAATCTGCCGCGGCGGGTTCTCACCCTTAATCTGGCCGGTCTGGACTGCGGCCCGCCGCTCTTCGAAGGTGCGCGCCGGGGCCGTCTTCGCGTAGCCGACGGCGCGCGAGACCTGCGGCCTTGGCGAAGCGGCCTCGCCCTGTGCGGCGGCGGGGTGCGGGGGAGTCGTGAGAAGGAGGGCTGAGGCCGCCGTCAAGGCAAGGCTCAGGGTCAGTGTCAGGAAGCGTTTTCTCATACGCGAAATATTCTCCTCTGGGCTTACGGTCAATCGGGGAAGGCGGGGGCGGGGCTGCCGCCCTGTGCGCTAGGCCGTCGCGCCGTGCCTCGTGGTGAACGGCGGCCGCCTGTGATAACTGCGCCGGCCGGCCGCGAGAAGCTTTAATGAGTAGAAGGCAAACGAGGCCCGCTGTTGAGACGCCGGGTGCGGCGCCAGAACCGCGAATGAAGTGCGGCGCGAAGGATACAGGCGGCGGCGCGCGAAGTCAAAGTTTACAGGCGGCGCGGTCGGCGGCGGCGCTTGCCTTCGGCGTGCGCGCGCCTTTAGGATGACGCACTCACTCTTCCGGTTAAAAATTTTCGGGGCGAGGAACGGGCGAGGTCTTGCTGGGGCGTTACATCAGGGCGAAGGAGCGGCGGCACGCGGAGCGCGACAGGAACCGCGTCGTGCGCCCGTTCGAGTGGGGCGTGGAGTTCGTCCCCGCGCACGTGAACGGCGGCGGGCCGCGGGAGGCGCTCGCGCGCCACGCGCGCGAAGCGGTCGGCGCGAGCGAAGCTTTTTACTCGGCGCCCGAGGTCGGCGACTACCGCCTCGAAGGCGAGAGGCTCTCTTGGACGAGCGCCGTCCTGACGCCTTCGCCCGAGAACAACACTGCGCGTGCGCGCTTCTTCCCCGAGAGGCAGGCGGAGAATCAACGAGAGGGAGGCCGCCGCGCCGTCGTCGTGCTCTCGCAGTGGAACGCAGACGAGGAGAGCCACGTCGCGCTGTGCCGCGTCCTTCAGCGCCTCGGCGTCGCCTCGCTCCGCCTCACGCTGCCCTATCACGAAGAGCGGCGGCCCGCGGAGATCGAGCGCGCGGACTTCCTCGTCTGCTCGAACGTGGGGCGCACGATTCAGTCCATGCGGCAGGCCGTGCTCGACACGCGCGCGGCCGTCGCGTGGCTCGCCTCGCGCGGCTACGAGCGCATCGGCATCGTCGGCACCAGTATCGGCTCGTGCACCGCCTTCCTCGCCTTCGCCCACGACGAGCGCATCTCGACGGGGGTCTTCAACCACGTCTCCGGCTACGTCGCCGACGTGGTCTGGCACGGCATCTCCACGCGCCACGTGCGCGCGGGCATAGAGGGCGTGCTCACGCTCGAAGAGCTGCGCGAAGCGTGGCTCCCGATAAGCCCCATGCCTTTCGCCGAGCGGCTCACGCGCCAACGCCCGCGCCCCATGCGCTTCATCGCCGCGCGCCACGACCTCACGTTCCCGGCAGACCTCTCGCACGACGTTATCGAGAAGGTCAGGGGCCTGGGCCTGCCGCTCGACGTGGCGTGGCTCCCGTGCGGCCACTACACGAGCGGCGAGCCGCCGTGGGTCTATCTCGACGGCTGGAAGATAGTCTCTTTCCTCCGGCGCCACCTGTGAAGGCGGCCGTTCTTGACTCGGCGCGCGATTTGGCTTAGAAGCTTTTAGTCTTTTGCGGAATCAAAACGACAGCGGAGGATTCGAGTGATGGCCGATGAGAGGAACGACAAGGTCTGCGCCAACCCGCCGTGCAGCTGCCCCGTCGAGGGCGGCGAAAGGTATTGCAGCGTCCACTGCCAGAGCACGGAGAACACGGTGCAGATAGACTGCGACTGCGGCCACCAGGGCTGCTCGGGCGACTTCTAAGAACGGAAGGGGGCATGACTCAAACGAGCCAGGCCCCTTAGACTTTCTCGCCCACGCCGGCCAGCCGCGCGACGGCAGAGACGAGCGCGGAAGGGTCAATCGGCTTCGGCATGTGAAGCTGGAAGCCCGCGGCGAGCGCCAAGGCGCGGTCGGCCTCGCCCGCGTAGGCCGTCAAGGCCACGGCCGGCACAGCGCCGCCCAGCTCGCGCCCCAGCGCCCTCACTTTACGCAGCAGCGAATAGCCGTCCTCGCCCGGCATCCCTATGTCGCACACTAGCACCTCGGGCCGCGCCCCGGCCTCTAAAGCGCACAGAGCCTGGGCCGCGGACTCGGCCGCCACTACGTCCGCCCCGCCCTGTTCGAGCACCACCCTGACGAGGTCGAGCGCGTCCCTGTCGTCGTCAACGACGAGCACGCGCAGCCCGTCCAGTATCGCCCGCTGACGGGCGCTCCCCTTCGCCTCGACGGCAGCCTCTCGCCCCCCGTCTCCCCCGGCCGCCCCGAGCGCGGGCAGCTCTATCGTGAACCGCGAGCCCATGCCCGCCCCTTCGCTCTCGGCGCGTACAGTGCCGCCGTGCAGCTCGACTAAATGGCGGACTATCGCTAGCCCGAGGCCGAGGCCGCCGTGCTCGCGCGTCGTTGACTGGTCGCCCTGCCGGAAGCGGTCGAAGACGTAAGGGAGAAAGTTTGGGCTTATCCCCTGCCCCGTGTCCGAGACGGTGACGCGCACGTGCGCGCCCGCGGGCTCGACGCCGATTGCAACCTCGCCCCCCGCGGGCGTGAACTTCACGGCGTTCGACAAGAGGTTCCAGACCACCTGCTGCAAGCGGCCGGCGTCTCCCATCACGAGGCACGAGCGCGGGTCGAAGCGCGTCTCGAGTTTTATCCTCTTGGCGGCGGCCGCGGGCCGCACGGTGTCGGCGGCGGCCTCGACGACGGCGCGCACGTCCGTCGGCTGCGGCTCGAAGCGGAGCTGCCCCGTGATGATGCGCGACGAGTCGAGCAGGTCGTCAACTATCTGCTGCTGCGTGCGCGCATTGCGCTCGATGACCTCGAGGGCCGTGGCCGCGGCGCGCTCGTCGAGCCGGCCCGTCCTGAGCATCTGCGCCCAGCCGAGCACGGCCGTCAGGGGCGTGCGGAGCTCGTGCGAGAGCGTGGCGAGGAACTCGTCCTTCATGCGGTTCGACTCCTCGGCAAACTCGCGCGCGCGGGTCTCGAACCTGAGCAGCCGCATGTTCTCGATGGCGACGGCCGCGAGGTTGGCGGCCATGCGCATGGCCGTGATGTGCTCCTCGCGGTAGGCACGGTTCTCGTAGGACTGAACCTCGATTGTCCCGACGATGCGCCCCATCGTCGCCATCGGCACGACCAGCGACGACTGAGGCCGCAGCCCGTTGTCCGGGCCTACGAGCACGCCCAACTGCCCCAGGCCCTTTCGCTTCACCTCCCAGTAGTCGTTCGTGATGACGACGTGGCCGGTTCTTACGGCGCGGCTGTTCGGCCCCTCGGCCGTCACGGGCATGGGCGGCAGGCCCGTCACGTCAACCTCCTGGCCGTCGCCCCACGCGTACTGCGCCATGCGCACGTCGCGGTCTGCGTCGTAGAGCGAGATGAAGATGCCTATGCAGGGGACGGAGACGTGCGCGAAGTCCTTGAGGTCTCGGAATATCGTGAGGTGGTCGCGCGCCGTGCCGAGCGACTCGGCCAGGTGCGTGAGGCGGTGCAGCAGCGTCTCGTACTCGCGCACGGCCCGGCGCTCGGCGTCGAGCAGCGCCTCCTCCGCGCGCACGCGCTCGGTTATGTCAACCGAGAGGCCGACGACGCCGACGAGTCGGCCCTCGGCGTCCAAGATGGGCGAGTCTGTGACGTGCGCGGGGAAGGTCGAGCCGTCGCGGCGGCGCACGAGGAACTCGCCCGACCAGGACTTGCCCTCCGTCAGCCGCGCCATTATCTCGGCCGCCTGCTCGTGCGAGGCGGCGGCGGGCGTCACCTCCATCACGTTTCGGCCGACGGCCTCGGCGGCAGACCAGCCGTAGAGCAGCTCGGCGTGGCGGTTCCAGTAGGTTATGGTGCCGGAGAGGTCTGTGGCTATGACGGCCTGCTCGACGGCGTCGAGGAGCTGCGCGCGCAGGTGCACGCCGCCCTCGGCACGCAGCCTGTCTGCGCGCTCCCGCTCGCGGCTCTCTCCTCTCTCTTCAGTGGGGGGCATTCGGAAACTCACGGCCGGGCCGGAGGCCCTTCCCCGGCCCCGGCTTTTGGCTCCGGGCATTATCATCCCCGAAGCTCAGTTAGCCAAATGAAAGAACACGTCCTCGAAGGGCGCGTCGGGGATGGATGTCGCGCGGCGCAGCTCGTCGGGCGCGCCTTCGGCGACGAGCAGGCCGGCTCGCATTATACCGACGCGGTCGGCCACGCGCTCGACGAAGCTCATCACGTGGGAGGAGATGACGAAGGCTCGGCCGGCGTCGCGCTCGCGCTCGACGCGCAGGCGCAGCTTCCTCATCATCTCAACGTCTAGGCCGTTCAGGGGCTCGTCCAGCACCAACACGGAGGGCGAGCCGAGGAAGGCAGCCGCGAGCCCGAGCTTCTTCCTCATCCCCAACGAGTAGCCGCCGACCCACTTGTCCGCGACGCGCGCCAGCTCGAAGAACTCGACCTCGGCGGCGACTCCCCCGGCTTCAGCCCCCTTCAGGCCCGCGACCAGCGAAAGGTACTCGCGCCCCGTCAAACGCTGGTAGAAGTAAAGCTCCTCGGGTAGGTAGCCGAGCCGGCGCTTCGCCTCCTGCGCGCGCTTCTTCATGTCCTGGTCGCAGACCGTGACGGAGCCCTCGTCCGGCACCGTCAGTCCCACAATCATGCGGATCAGCGTTGACTTCCCCGCCCCGTTCGCGCCCAGCAGCGCGTAGGCCTCGCCCGCGCCGACGCGAAGGCTCACGCCGCCCACGGCCAGGACCTCGCCGTAGCGCTTAACAGCCGCCTCGACGACGATCAGGCCCTCCGCGCTCTGCGCATCTTCCCCCAACTCTTTCAGACGCCCTCGCTGTTCAGGTGCAAGTGCGCGCGGTGGTGGCCGCGCATCTTCAGGTGATCCACGCCGAGCCCGTAGATGGCGAGCCCCATCGGCCACAGGAACGCCACGAACCCGCCGGCCGCGAGCCCCGCGCACGCCATCAGCACCAGCGCCAGGCCCGGCTGCTCCGGCATCTCGAAGGCGAGCGAGCCCGCGAGCGTGCTCACTATCCACCAGAGCCAGACGCACTCCGCGAGCATCGGCACGACGTAAGACGCGGGCGCGGCGCCGCAGAGCGCCCCGGCCGCCCACGCCGCGAGCGACGCCGGCAAAGTTACCGCGCGCGCGTACAAAAGCTTCGCGCGCCACGCGTCAGCGCCGCGCGCCCCGACCGCGCGCTCCAGCCAGAAGTGCGGCAACTGGTGCGCGACGAGCACGGGGACGAGCGAGGCGAGCGCGACGCAAGCGAGCACCGACGCGAACTTGACCGCCAGCACGCCCGGCAGCCACGTCGCCTCGAAGAGCGACGACGGCACCGACCCTTCCGGCAGCAGCCCCGTCGTCAACGCCGCCACCAGCACGATGACGAAGAGCGCCGCCAGCCCCGCCGCGACATAGACGGCCGAAGAGAAGCCGCGCAGCGTCAACTGCAAGTCGCGCGCGAGCTGCGCCGCGACCGCCTCCGACCCGCACGCGCGCCGCGCCACGCGTTCACCCAGTCTCCCCCATGAGTCCTTCGCGCCCAGACGCTTCGCGTACTCCAAATCCGAAGCGCGCCACCTCTCGTGCAGCGCGAAGAGGAGCAACAGCGCCGCGCCCGCGAGCGCGATTGACCCGGCCACGAGCCACGCGCGGCCTAACTCCGGCGCCGCCCACGGCTTCACAGCGACGAACAGCAGCAGCCCCGCCGCCACGGAACACGCCGCGAACATCAAGAGAGCCACTGCGGCGTGCGGCCGCTCGCGCCTGTGGCCCCAGTGAACCCACTGAACGGCAGCGAGCGCCTGGCCCGAGGCCGTCACCGCGACGAAGCACGCGAGCAGGGCCGGGAGCCGCGCGTCCCACACGCCCCCGCCCGCGAGCGATCGCGCGACGACGGCCGCGGCCGCCACGCCCGACACGCGCGCGGCCCTCCGCACGAGCGCAGCCGCGAGCTGCGCGCGCGCCGAGACGGGCAGCGCGTCGAAGAGAGACTCCGGCCGCCGCAGGTGGTAAATCTCCGCGACCGCGCGCGACACGCCGAGCGCCAGCAGGCACGCCGCCGCCGCTACGGCCAGCCCCGCCGCGACCTCGTCCGACGGTCGCCAGTCCGAGTCC
>DASPKR010000246.1:0-5471 GCA_035627975.1 Pyrinomonadaceae bacterium
GCGTGGTCGTACCTGTGCCTGCGGCTGGCGGCGTATTTGAAATGCGAGAAGGGGTTGAGGACGGGCTACACGCGGAAGACTTACCACGTGCTGATATTTATGACGGCCGTCGCGGCGCAGGCCGTGTGGGGCCTGCCGGGCGTGTTCGTTCTCGGCTCGGCCGTGACGTTGGTGCTGGCCTACGCGGTCGCGCGCGGCGCGGGCCACCCGCTCTACGAGGCTATTGCGCGCGAGCAGGACGCGCCGCGTCGGACTTACTACGTCGTCGTGCCGTACTTCGCGACGCTCTTGGGCGGGCTCGCGAGCAACTTGATGTTCGGCCCCGTGTCGGTATTCGGCTACCTCGTCGGCGGCGTCGGCGACGCGGCCGGGGAGCCGGCCGGCGCCCGCTGGGGCAGGCACCGATACCCGGCGCCGTCTTTCACGGGCGTTAAGACGACGCGGAGCGTTGAGGGCTCCGCGGCGGTGCTCCTGGGCTCGCTCGCGGCGCTCGTCGCCGGGCTGGCCGTGAGCCCGCAGTTCGGCGTCTCGGCGCGGACGCTCGCGCCTCTGCCGGCGGTCGCCGCCGCTTGCGCGCTCGTCGAGGCCGTCTCGCCGCACGGCTGGGACAACGCGACGATGCAGCTCGCGCCGTCGGCGCTCGTCTCGGCGCTGCTCTAGCGCGGCGCGCTTTCTTAGACTTCGATTCTCTTATGTCGGACGGAGACCCACCGGATGGCCGAGACTGGCACAGCCGCGAAGAGGGCGGGGCGCGTGCTGCGGCGCGGCGCGCACCGCGTGCGCCGCTCGGTGGGCGCGCGGCGCGGGCGCCTGCTCGCATACCTCGCCGTGCTGGGCCCGGGCATCATCGCCGCCAACGCCGGTAACGACGCGAGCGGCATCGCCACCTACTCCTCGGTCGGCGCCAAGTACGGCTACACGCTCCTGTGGGTCTTCGCCCCGATGATGCTGAGCCTCGGGCTCGTGCAGGAGATGTGCGCGCGCCTCGGCGTCGTAACCGGCAAGGGGCTCGCCGACTTGATACGCGAGCAGTTCGGCGTGCGCTGGACGGCGCTCGTGATGCTTGCGCTCCTCGTCGCCAACGGCGGCGTCATCGTCTCGGAGTTCGTAGGCATCGCCGCCGCCACGGAGCTTTTCGGCGTGCCGCGCTACTTCTCCGTGCCTCTCGCCGCGGCGGGCATCTGGTGGATAGTCGTCAAGGGCTCTTACCAGAGGGTCGAGCGCATCTTCCTGCTGATGTCCCTGATCTTCTTCGGCTACGTCGCGTCGGCCTTCCTCGCCCGCCCCGACTGGGGGCAGGTCGGGAGCGAGTTCGTGCGGCCGAGCTTCAGCTTCGAGCGCGACTACCTCTTCATGCTCATGGCGCTAATCGGCACGACGATAACGCCGTTCATGCAGGTCTTCGTGCAGTCGTCCGTGGTCGAGAAGGGGGCGACGACCGAGGACTACGGCCTCACGCGCGCCGACGTTTGGACTGGCACGGTCTTCGCCGTCGCCATAGCCTTCTTCATAGTCGTCTCGACGGCGGCGACCCTCTACCGCCCCGGCGCGCCCGTGGAGCTTGAGTCGGCGGCCGAGGCCGCGAGCGCGCTCGCGCCCGTCGCGGGCCCGTACGCCGAGGCGCTCTTCGCCGTCGGCCTCTTCGGCGCGGCGATGCTGGCGGTGGGCGTGCTGCCGCTGGCTACGGCCTACTCGATAAGCGAGGCGCTCGGCTTCGAGAAGGGCGTGTCGCGCTCGTTCCGCGAGGCGCCCATCTTCCTCGGCATCTTCACCTTCCTCATCGCCGCCGGGGCGTTCGTCGCGCTCGTCCCGCACCTGCCGGTGATAAGGGTGCTGCTGACCACGCAGTTCATAAACGGGCTGCTGCTGCCCGTCATACTCGTCGCCGTGCTGCGGCTGGCCTCGGACCGCGAATTGATGGGTGCGTACGCCAACGGCCGGCTCTATAATACTGCCGCCTGGCTCATAGTCCTTGTGGTCTCGGCCCTTTCGCTCCTGCTCGTCCTGACGACGCTCTTCCCCGGCATAGCCGGGCAGTGAGAAAGTTTACCGCGACGCGGAAGCCGACTGCCGTGAAACGCCCGCGACTCAGAAACCAGATAACGACGCCGCTCATGGCGGCCTTCGTCTTCGGGGTGGCGCTCTACCTGCTCTACCAGTTCCGCCCCGCCCCGCCGGCGGCCGGCGCGCCGCCCGAGCAGATCATGTCCTTCGCGGCGAGGGAGTGGGCTCTCGTGCTCGCGGGCCTCGCCTTCTGGCTGAGCCTAGCCTTCGTCGCCGTCCGCGCCCTTAACGAGTTCGTCTTCTTCGTCTTCCGCAAGCGCAAGGGCTACGAGGCGCCGAGCCTGATGCGCGACATCTTCTCGCTCGTCTGCTACGTCACCGCGCTCGCCATCATTCTCAAGTTCCACTTCGAGAATTTGTCTTTCGGTGCGCTGCTGTCGGGCTCGGCCCTGCTCGGCATCATCCTCGGCCTCGCCTTGCAGGACACGCTCGGCAACCTCTTCGCCGGCATCTCGCTCCACGCCGACAAGCCCTTCCAGGTGGGCGACGTGGTCACGGTCGGGCAGTGGACGGGCGTGGTCGAGAGCATCACCTGGCGCGCCGTCAAGATAAAGACGTTCCAGAACCACACGGTGCTCGTCAGCAACGCGACCATCGCGAAGGAGAACTTCGAGGTCTGCCCGCGTGACAACGCCAACGCCCGCATAGTCTTCTTCAACGCCGTCTATACGGACTCGCCCGTCAAGGTCATACACGTCGTGCGCGAGGCCATACGCGAGTGCGAGAACGTCCTGCGCTACATGACGCCGGTCGTGCGGATACGGGGCCTGGGCGCCGACGGCGTTGACTACGAGGTGAAGTACTGGCTCTCCGACTACTCGCGCTACAACGACACGGACGCGCTCGTGCGCCAGCGCATCTGGTACGCCTTCCGCCGCAACGGATTGACCTTCGCCTACCCGACGCGCACGCTCTACGTGGAGCGGCCGTCGCACTCGCGGCGCGACGGCCACACCACCGAGACCCTGACCGAGCGCCTCTCGGCCGTTGACATCTTCTCGCCGCTCTCGGCCGACGAGCTGAACCGGCTGGCCTCGGGCGCCAAGGGCCGCGTCTTCGCGCCCGGCGAGACCATCATACGCGAGGGCGACAGCGGCTCTTCCATGTTCGTCGTCCACCGCGGAAGCGTTGACGTGCGCGTCGGCGCCGACGGGCAGCAGCGCACCATCAAGACGCTCGCCGAGGGCGACTTCTTCGGCGAGATGGCGCTCCTCACCGGCGAGCCCCGCACCGCAAACGTCATCGCCGCCGAGGAGACCGAAGTCCTCGAGATAGGCCACGACGCCATGCGCCGCCTCTTCGAGACCAACCCCGACTTAGTCGAGGCGCTCAGCCACACCATCAACGAGCGTCGCGCCGGCCTGGCCGCCAGCGCCTCGCCCGCCACAGAGCAGGAGGGCGAGGAGGATTCACTCCTCGACAAGATCAAGCGCTTCTTCCGCCTCGACTGACGGCAGCCTCAGGCCGCCCGCGCGTCAACCATCTTCGGCGATTCTTCGGCCCGCCCCCCTTCACCCCGCACGCGCCTCTCTCTCAGGCGGGCGAGCAGCCGCGCCAGCTCCTTCGGCGAAGTCTTAACCAGCGCCACTCCCAGCAGTATGACCGTCGCCGCCGCAAGCTCCCTCGAGCCCAAGGCCTCGCCCAGCACGGCCCACCCGAGCGCGAGCGCCACCAACGGGTTCACGTAAGAGTAGGTCGAGACTAGCGGCAGCGGCAGCTTCTGTATCGCGTAGGTGTAAGCGCTGTAGGCCACAATCGAGCCGAACACGACGAGGTAGGCGAGCGCGCCGGCGCTCCTCGCGCTAAAGCGCATCCCCGACCACTCGCCCAAAAGCGTCCCGAGAAGGGTCAGCGCCGCGCCCGCCCAAAGCATCTGCACGGCCGCAGCCATCAGCGGTGACACGCCCGTCGGCCGCCCCTTCGCATAGACCGAGCCCGCCTGCCACGTGAAGCACCCTATCTGTATTGCCACGACGCCCAGGAAATATTTTCCGCCCAGCTCCGCTCCGAACAGTTGCGGCCCTAGAAGCAACGCCAACCCGCCGAAGCCCACGGCTATCCCCATAAGCCCGCGCGGGCCGACCCGCTCGCCTCCCTCGCGCAGCCTCTCAAGCCCCGCCGCCCAGAACGGCGAGACAGCCACGAGCAGCGCCGCCATCCCGCTCGGCACCCACTGCTCGGCCCACACGACCGCCCCGTTCCCCACGCCCAAAAGGAGCAGCCCCACTACGCCCAGGTCAAACCACTCCCGCCCCAAGGGCAAGCGCGCGCCCTGCTGCCGCCCCATCACGAGCAGCAGCACGCCCCCCGCCACGAGGAAGCGCAGCCCCGCGAAGAGCATGGGCTCGAAGCTCTCCAGCCCCACGCGTATCGCGAGGTACGTAGTCCCCCAGAAGAAACAGACGGCCGCCCACGCCGCGTAAGCCCCGAACTTCTCCCTGTCCGCCATCTCACTCACCCGCCCTTTCCCGCCGCAGCGGCAGCCGCACCGACTCCTTCACGGTCTTTAGGACGATAGTGGTGCGCGTCCCCCTCACGTTCTTGAACTGCCCGAACTCCTCCTTCAGCACACGGTAGAGGTCGTCCGTGTCGCGCGCCCTCACTTTCAGCAGAAAGCAGTCCTCGCCCGCGAGGTGATGCAGCTCCAACACGGAGGGCAGCGCCGCCAGCGCCTCGGCCGTGCTCTCGGCGCTCCCGATGATGTCGTCGCGGTCATCCACGCGCATGAAAACGAAGGCCAGAAGGCCGAGGCCCAAGTCGTGCGGGTCGAGCAGGGCCGTGTAACCCTTTATAAACCCACGCTCTTCGAGCTTCCTGACGCGCTCGAGCATCGCCGAGGGCGTGAGCTCGACGACGCGGGCCAGCTCGACGTTCGTCATGCGCCCGTCCTGCTGTAAAAGCTCAAGAATTTTCGCGTCCTTTTCGTCTAACACGATTTTCGGCACCTCCGGGCCGGGCCTTCAGGCATTTAATTTACATTTATACGCCCAATCAAGCTTAAGAGTTCACATAATAAGGTGAGTAGCTCAATTTGTCAAATTTTATTAACTCACAGGACTGAGCCTCCAAATAAGACGCAAAAATTCTTGGGCCTATAGAGACTTGACAAAGAGGGACTCAATATTTATTATTAGCGCGTACTCACGGCGGAGGTTTGATCCCGAACCGGTTTCGGCCGTGGGGGAATTCAAACTATCGAAGCTTTTCGGAGGTTAATCATGAGCATCACTCGCTACGACCCGTTCCGCGATCTCAGGACTCTCCAAGACGAGGTCAACCGCCTCTTCTCTTCCAACTTCATGCGCTCGTTCGGCGACGAAGGCATCGCCCGCGGCGCTTGGGCGCCCAACGTTGACATCTACGAGGGCAAGGACGAGATAGTGCTCGAGGCCGAACTGCCCGGCATG
>DASPKR010000247.1:0-4187 GCA_035627975.1 Pyrinomonadaceae bacterium
TCGAAGAGTCACGCGGCTTCGACGAGATTCGCTCGGTGCGCGGCGACGCGCGCCGCCTGCCCTTCGCCACGGCCGCCTTCGATTACGTGCTCTGCTCCTTGTTCACGCACCACTTCCGCGACGCCGAACTCGTCCCGCTCCTCGCCGAGATGGCGCGCGTCGCGCGACGCCGGCTCTTCGTCATAGACCTTCACCGTCACCCCGCCGCCTACTATTTCTACACGACCGCCGGCCGCCTCTTCCTCCGCAGCCCGCTCGTCCGCGAAGACGGCGCGCTCTCCATCCTGCGCGGCTTCGCGCCCGAGGAGCTTCGCCGCTTCGCCTCGCTCGCGGGCTTGCGGCGCGTGAGAGTCGAGCGCCGATTCCCCTACCGGCTCGTCCTGAGCGCGTCGGCCGCGTGAGAGTTTTCGAGTGAGCGAGTTCGACGTAATCGTTATCGGCGGCGGGCCCGGCGGGGCGGGGGCCGCTATCAGGCTCGCGCAGGGCGGCGCGCGCGTGCTTCTCGCCGAGCGCGAGAGGTTCCCGCGCGCGAAGCTGTGCGGCGAATTCATCTCGCCCGAGTGCCTCAGGCACTTCGCGCGGCTCGGCGTGCTCGCCGGCGTGCGCGCGTCGGGCGGCGTCGAGGTGAGCGAGACGGTCTTCTACGCGCCGAGCGGCAGGGGCGTCGGCGTGCCGAGCGGTTGGTTCGGCGACGGCTCGCGCGCGGCACTGGGCCTGAGCCGCGCCGAGATGGACAGGCGGCTCGTCGAGAGGGCTCGCGAGGCCGGCGCCGTCGTCGTCGAAGACGCGGCCTGCTCGGGCGTGCTCGCGGAAGGCGGCCGGGTGCGGGGCGTGCGTCTGGCAGTCAAGGGCGCCGCCGCGCGCGAGCACAGGGCGTCTGTGACGATTGACGCGACGGGGCGAGCGCGCGCGGTGGCGCGTCACGTCGCGTGCGGTGGGGCGGGGAAGAGCCGCGCCGCCTACGTCGCCTTCAAGGCGCACCTCGAAGGAGCGCGCGCCGCGGCAGGCGCGTGCGAAATCTATTTTTACCCCGGCGGCTACGGCGGCTTGAGCCCCGTCGAGGGCGGGCGGAACAACCTCTGCTTCATCGCCCGCGCAGAGGACGTGCGCGCGCGGGGGAGCGACGCCGAAAGGGTCGTGTGTGAAATTTTGATGAAGAACAGGCGCGCGGCGCACACGCTCGCGGGCGCGAGCGTGTGCGGGCGCTGGCTCGCCGTCTCGCTCGAAAGCTTCGGGCGCGCCGAGCCCGCGCCTGCCGAGGGCCTGCTCGCCGTCGGCGACGCCGCAGCCTTCATAGACCCCTTCACGGGCAGCGGCATGCTCATGGCTTTGGAGAGCGGCGAGCTTGCAGCGCGGACGATTCTAGAACGGCTCGACACGGCGGGCGACAACCTCTGTGAACTCTCGCGCGAGTACGCGGCTCGCTACGACGAGCGGTTCGATACGCGCCTTCGCGTCTGCAGACTGCTGCGGCGCGCGGCCTTCGCGCCCGCGCCGCTAGCCGAGTTGGCCGTGCTCACGCTCGGCGCATCCGACGGCGCCCGCCGACGGCTCGCGCGCGCCACGCGGGGCCGCCGCCGCGCGCCAGCCTGAGACCGTTCACGCGCGGCCGTGCCTGTGCCGTACTTACCGTTAACTGTCGTGACGCTTACCGTAAGAGTTGAAACCGACGACGACCGGGCCGCAATTTACGCCGTCAATGAGGCGGCGTTCGGGCGGCCGGACGAGGCGCGGCTCGTTGACGCGCTGAGACGAGCGGCGCGCCCTTACGTCTCGTTCGTCGCGGCCGACGGAGGGAGGGTAGTCGGCCACATCCTCTTCAGCCCCGTCACAATCGAGTCGGGCGGCGCGGCGTCGGCCGCGATGGCGCTCGCGCCGATGGCCGTGCTGCCCGAGTTACAGAATCAAGGCGTCGGCTCCCGCCTGGTCGGGCGGGGCTTAGACGAGTGCAGGCGCCTCGGCCACGCGCTCGTCTTTGTCGTCGGCCACCCCGCCTACTACCCGCGCTTCGGCTTCGAGCCGGCGCGCCCGAAGGGGTTCACCTGCGAGTTCCCCGTGCCGGACGAAGCCTTCATGGTCGCGGAACTATCGCCGGGCGCCGCCGCCGGGCGCGCCGGCCTCGTGAGATACCGACCCGAGTTCGGCGGCGTGTAGTGCCGTCGCAGTCGGGGTTTTTAGGCGCCTGCCTTAAGTTAAGGTTCTTGCCAAAGGCCGGTTTTTGCGGTACAAAGTCGGGCGCAAGTGTCGCAGTCGGCAAGGGATTGCTCCTCGATGGCGCTCGACCAGAGCGCGAAGCCGCTGACCTCCTAAACAAAGCGCTTGATAGACAGCACAGACTCCCTGCGCGTGCCGGCGTTGCCCGTGAGAAGCTTGTGACCCGCAGCGGGCCTTACCGAAGCCCGGCCGGGCGGCGCCGCGCCCCCGGCCTGAGCCCTCGGCGCGCGCGCCGCGACCGAAGCGTATAAGCCTTTAATTTGCTTCAAGGAGAAAAGAAAATGTCTGCTTCCCCTCGGCGGTGGCTCCCGACCGCATACCGTCTCGCGCTCGCGTGCGCGCTCGCGCTATCCTTCGGCGCCGCAGCGTTAGCGCAGGCAGACGCCACTTCGGCCACGCTTACCGGCTTCGTCAAAGACCCGGCGGGCGCCGTCGTCGCCGGCGCGACCGTCACGGCGCGCAACCCCGCGACGAACGAGACGCGCACGACGACGACGAACGACGAGGGCTTCTACCAGCTCGTGCAGCTCACGCCCGGCACGCTCGAAATCACGGTCGAGGCCGCCAACTTCAAGCGCGCCGTCGTTCCGGCCGTCACCGTCACAGTGGGGCAGCGCGCCGGCCTAGACATCTCGCTAGAGATAGGTCAGATCACGGACGTCGTCACCGTCACGGGCGCCACCACCGAGCTCATCGAGACGGGCAAGACCAACGTCTCGAACACCATCGAGCAGGTTCGCATAGACAACCTGCCCATCAACCAGCGCGACTACATCAACTTCACCCTGACGACCTCGACCGTGACGCGCGACAACGGGCGCCCCATCGGCCCGGCCCCCACCTCGGGCCTGAACTTCGGCGGCCAGCGCGGCCGCTCGAACCTCGTGCAGGTTGACGGCGCCGACAACACCGACAACTCCGTCAACGCCGCGCGCTCCACGGTCTCGCAGGAGGCGGTGCAGGAGTTCCAGGTCGTCACCAACTCGTTCGCGCCGGAGTTCGGGCGCACGGCCGGCGGCGTCGTCAACGTCGTCACCAAGTCGGGGACGAACGACCTGCGCGGCAACGTCTTCGGCTTCATACGCCACAAGTCAATACAGGCGCGCAACGCGTTCGCGCCCGTCATTGACAACGACCCCGGCAAGAAGCCGCCCTTCACGCGCGCGCAGTACGGCGCCACCCTGGGCGGGCCGCTCGACCGCGACCGCACCTTCTTCTTCGCCGCCTTCGAGCAGCGCAAGCGGCAGGAGTCGGGCTTCTTCACCTCGGACGTGGTGCAGGGCCTGACGGCGAGCGCGACCATCCCGGCCATCCCCGGCATCAACCCCATCGCGCGCACCTTCACGCGCCTGACGGCGGCGCAGGCCGCCTTCGTCAACACGCTCGTCGCCTCGGGCGTCCCCGCCAACATCTGCGCGGCGCGCGCCTACGCGTTCCTCGCCTCGTCGGGCGGGAACACCGGCCTGACGGGCTCCAACCCTCTGACGAGCCCCAACGACGGGAGCGCCTGCCCGGCCATCTCGCCCGTCACGGGGCCGACGACGGCCATCGGCCCGCGCTTCTTCCTGACGGGCGCGCCCGTCCCCGTCAGCCAGAACGCCTTCCGCCCGCTCCTCGCCCTCGACCGCGTCTTCCCCATCTCAGAGGACACGACGTTCACCTCGGTGCGCGGCGACCACCAGATTAACTCTGAGCACCAGCTCACGATGCGCTTCGGCTATAACCCGTCGGACATAACGGGCATACAGGTCGAGTCGCAGAACCAGTCTTTGGGCCAGAACGACTTCTCGCGCACGGGCATCCAGACGCTGCGCGACTCGTCGTTCGTCACCACCCTGCACTCGACGCTCGCGCCGACCGTGGTCAACGAGGGGCGCTTCAGCTTCAGCTCGCGCCGCGCGACCTTCACGTCGCAGAACGGGCAGGCCACGGCCTACAACATCTCAGGCGTCGCCTTCATCGGCCGCGAGCTC
>DASPKR010000248.1:0-8000 GCA_035627975.1 Pyrinomonadaceae bacterium
GAGCTTGCGCGCGAGCGCGAAGGGCTGAAGAGGGAGCGCGACCTTTTCACCAACTCCGTCACGGCGCGACTGCGTGAGCGCGTGCTCTCCATCCCCCTCCTCGGCCCCATCGCCCGCGCCGCGTCGAACAGGCTCGCCCACTGACGCGGCCCCCGAAGGCGCCGCCGCCCATGACTAAGCCGTAAGAGGATGTGGCAATGCGGGTGCTGATTATCAACCGTGTGCTCGCAAAGGCGCTGCCCGTCGTGCTGATTCTGCTCGGCCCCTTCGCCGTCGGCGCTCTGCAACTCCTCTCCCTCTGGGGGGTCGCGCTCGCCGCCGCGGCGGCCGTCGCGCTCTTCGCCTTCGCCTCCGGGTCGCTCCGCGCCAAGAAGGCGACGCTGGTTCTCGCGTCCGCCGCCCTCGCCGTGACCGCATCCGACCTGGGCTTGAGGCTCCTCCCGCTCGTGCCGAACGACATGATAGAGAGGTGGCCGCGCCTGCCGATAATCTTCAGGTACGTCCCCGACGCGCATTTCGAGGGCTACCGCTTCAACGACCTGAGCAGGATGGCCGGCGTCATCGAGTGGAGGGAGTACAAGCGCGTCCGACTGGTCACGGACTCCGAAGGGTTCCGTAACGAGCGCGCCGACGCGGCGCGGCCGCTCGACGTGATAGTTCTGGGCGACTCCTTCGGCGCGGGCGCGGTCAGCCAGGAGCACACGTGGAGCAACATCCTCGCCTCGAAATACGGCCTGAGCACTTACAACCTTTCGACGCCGGCGTCCGGCCCGTGGCAGCAGTACGTGAACCTTCTGGCCGAGAAGGACAGGCTGAGTGCGGGCGAGGGAACGTTGCTCGTCTGGCAGCTCTTCACGGGTAACGACCTCGAAGACTATTACGGCCCGCTGGAGCCGGGCGAAATCCCCTGGTGCGGCCCCCTCGCGGCGTGGGTCAACCGCGCCAACTCCTTCAGGGGGCGCTCGCCGGTGCGATTCCTCCTACAGAGGCGCGAGCCGAGCCGCGACGTGATCCCCCTTGACTTCATAAACGGGCGCAAGCTGCTCTTCTACCGCCCCTACGTCGAGGCCGCCCCGCGCACGGCGGAGCAGGTCGTCGGCCACGTCAGCTACGAGCGCTTCCGCGCGACGGTGGGCGCCGTCAAGGGGCTGGCCGACGCGCAGCGGCTGCGGCTGGCCGTCGTGCTCGTCCCTTCGAAGGAGGAGGTCTACGAGTGGGCATGGAGGGGCGCTACGCCCTGGTCAACCAGGCCCGAGCCTTCGGGCTTCGCCGTCGCGCTGGCGCGCGTCTGCGAGGAGGAGGGCATCCCGCTGCTGGATTTGAAGCCCCACATGGTTCGCGAGTCGCGCCGCGCCTTCGAGGAGTCGGGGCAGCTCTTCTACTGGTACGACGACACACACATGAGCACGGCGGGGAACGTACTGAGCGCCTCCGTCATACACGACGCGCTCATACTGGGGCGCGTGCGGCCCGCGGAGTGACACGGCGTGCGAGCGTCCTTAACAGACAGGGTGCGGTCGGGCGTGGCTCTGAGCGCGGCGTCCGCCGTGCTGACGCAGGCCGTCGGGCTCGCGCGCTCGGTCGTGCTGGCGCGGCTGCTCGCGCCGGACGACTACGGGCTGTTCGGGATGGCGCTGACGGTCTCGGGCGCGCTCACGGTGCTGACGAGCTTCGGGCTCGACTTCTCGCTCGTCGCGCGAAAGTTCTCGGGCGAAGGCGAGCTTGAAAAACACCTCGACACGGTCTGGACGGCGGAACTGCTGCGCAAGCTCCTGCTCGCGCTCCTCGTGCTCGCCGCCGCCTACCCTACGGCCCGCTTCTACGGTAGCGCGGAGCTTTTGCCCGTCATGCTCGCGCTCGCCGCCGCGCCGCTGATTCAGGGGTTCCACAACATAGGGCTCGTAATGCAGCAGAAGCGGGTTGACTTCCGCCGCGTCGTCTGGCTCGAACAGTTGACGAACCTCTCCTCGACGCTGGCGGCGGTGGGGATTGCCCTCTTCTGGTCGCGCGACGTTTGGGCGCTCGTGCTCGGGCAGATAGCGAGCGCGGTGGCGGGCGTCGCGCTCTCCTACGCGCTCGACCCGTACAGGCCGCGCCCCCGGCTCGACCGGCGCGCGCTCCGGGAGGCGCTCGGGTTCGGCAAGCACGTCTTCGTCGTGGGCGTCGCCGCTTACGTGACGACGACCGCCGACAACGTCGTCGTCGGCAAGTCGCTGGGCGCGGCGGCGCTCGGCCTCTACGTCCTAGCCTACAACCTCGCGACCATCCCCGTCGGCGTGGCCGCGCGCGTCGGCGGCACGCTCATCCCCGCCTACGTCGAGGCGGGTGCGCAGGAGAGAGGCGGGCAGCAAGCCGGCGGGCAACAGGTCGGCGAGCGCGTCGAGCGGGGATTCGCGCGCGCGTTCGCGGCCGCCGCGGCGCTGCTCGCCGTCGTCTCCGCGCTGCTCCTGCTGCTGGCCGACGAGGTAGTCCTGCTGCTCTACGGCGCGAAGTGGTCGGGCGCGGCGCCGGCGCTGCGCGTGCTCTCGGTCGTGTGCTTCTGCCGCGGGCTGATGCAGGTCGCCGCGCCGCTCGTCTTAAGCGCGCGAGGCCCCGCGCCCGAAGCGCGCGCCAAAGTCTTCGAGTCGCTCTTCTTCCTGGCAATCCTCTACCCGCTCACGCGCGCATACGGGCTCGTCGGGGCGGCGTCGGCGGGCGCGCTCGTTTACGTGCCGACGCTGTTCGTGCGGCTGCGGCTCGTCCGGTTAGTCTCGCGGCGCGCGCACGCGGAAGCCGTGGGAGCACTCGTGCGCTCGCTCGCGGCGGGCGCGGTCGGGACGGCCCTCGGCGCGCTCGCGCTGCGACTCTTCGACGCCCCGCTTCCGCGCGCGGCCGCCGGGGCCTCGACGGCGACGGCGGCGACACTACTGCTCCTCCTCGCCACGCAGCCCGCGCTGCGCGCCGAGGCGGCCGACTTCGCGGGCTGGCTGCTGCGCCCGCGTGAGCCGAGGCGCGCGCCTTGAACGCGCCGCGCGGCGGAAGCTAAACTCGCCCCGAGCGCGATGAAGATACTCGACATAGGCTGCGGCAAGCATAAGACGCCGGGCGCCATCGGCCTCGACAGCAACCCGCGCACGGGCGCCGACGTGATACACGACCTCGACTCCGTTCCCTACCCCTTCCCCGACGGCGAGTTCGATTTGATAATCGGCAACCAGGTCATCGAGCACGTCGGCGACGTGCTCGCCGTCGTCGCCGAGCTGCACCGCATAGCGAAGCCCGGCGCGCTCATACGGCTCGACACGCCGCACTACTCCGACGTCGCGTCCTACACAGACCCGACGCACAAGCGGCACCTGACGACCGAGTCGTTCGCGTACTTCACGGGCCAGCGCCCAGACTTCGACTTCTACAGCCACGTGCGGCTGCGGCCCCGCGTGATACGAGTGACGATGCTCAAGCTATGGCGCCTGATGGGCTTCGAGCTGCTCGTCAACCTGTGCAACCGCTACCCGTCGGCGCGCTTCCTGCGTAAGTTCTGGGAGCAGTACCTGTGCTTCGTCGTGCGCGGGAAGACGATCTATTTCGAGTTCGAGGTGATAAAGTAGCCGCCGAACACTCAAGGCAGGCACGGATAAAGGAGGGGAGACGAATGAGCAGCAAGGCTACGAAGGCCGGGGGCGGCGGGCAGCAGCAGAAGCGCTCGTCGGGGCGGCCGTCGAAGAAGGATCAGATAATCGCGCTGTTCCTTTCGGGGATGGGCGAGGTCGAGGACATCGCGGTCATAACGGGGTCGCGCGCGTCCTACGTCGGGTCGGTGTTGCAGGAGGCGGGGTTGGTGTCGGGCTACTTCGACCTTTACACCTCGACCTCGCACCCGCAGAACATCTACTCGAAGTTCTTCGCGGGCAAGCTCGGCTTCCGCGACGAGGAGGCGGCGCGCCAGAGCGTCGAGCTCATAGACCGGCTCTACCGCCAGTTCGAGTTCGCGGCCGACCGGGCGGGCCAGCACCACGCGCTCTCGATGGCGCTAACGATGTTCGACCGCGCGCGCTGGACGGGCAAGGGGCGCGAGGCCGAAGTCTTCCGCGAGTGGTTGACGGCGAGGCTACAGGAGGCAGTGCTCTCGCCCGACGACCCGTCGCAGGTAGAGGGCGACTCCATCGAGAACGTCCCCGACGACCTGTCCTGAACGAAATTAACGCGGGCGGGGCGAACAGGATTTGAAATCTCAAATTCTCTTTATCCTGTTCGCCCCGTCCGCCCGCGTTAATTCCTTCCCCCGCATGAAAAATCTAAGAAGAGTTTTCCCCGCGCTCCTACTCCTGTGCGCGCTGCCGGCGGCGGCGAGGGCCGACCGCGTTGACGACCTCGTGCGCGAGCAGATGCGGCTGCGGCACGTGCCGGGGCTGGCGTTGGCGGTCATTCGCGACGGCAGGGTCGTCAAGGAGCGGGGCTACGGGCTGGCGAGCGTCGAGCTGAACGCCCCCGTCACGCCCGCCACGGTCTTCGAGATTGGCTCGGTCTCCAAGCAGATTACGGCCGCGGCCGTCATGCTCTTAGTCGAAGAGGGGAAAGTCGGCCTGGACGACCCGGTCGGTAAGTACCTGCCAGAGGCGCCCGCGGAGTGGGGCGGCGTTACAGTCCGCCACCTGCTCACCCACACCTCGGGGCTGAAGAACTACACGGGCCTCGCCGGCTTCGAGCTGACCGAGCGCCTGAAGCGCGACGAGTTCATCAGGCGCATCGCCGCGCACCCGCTCGCCTTCGCGCCCGGAGAGGCGCACAGCTACGGCAACACCAACTACAACCTGCTCGGCTTCGTCGTCGAGGCCGCGTCGGGTCGCCCCTACTGGGAGTTCGTTCAAGAGCGCATTTTCCGCCCGCTCGGCATGACCTCGACCGCCGACCGCGACCCGCGCAACGTCATACCGAACCGCGCCGCCGGCTACGAGTGGGAGGGCGGGCGCCTCATCGGGCGCGACTACGACCTGACGGACGTGTTCTCGGCCGGGGCGATAGTCTCGACCGTGCGCGACCTCGTCCGTTGGGACGCGGCGCTCGAAGGCGAGCGGCTGCTGAAACGTTCGAGCCTCGAACTGGTCTGGTCGCCCGTTCGCCTGAACGGCGGGAAGAGCTACCCCTACGGCTTCGGCTGGTACATAGAGAGCCTGCGCGGCCACAGGGTCGTGCGACACAACGGGCAGACGGCCGGCTTCGCCGCCTCGATTGCGCGCTACACGGACGACCGCCTGACCGTCATAGTCCTCACGAACCTCGGCACCATCGGCCTGGCGGGGCGCATCAACCAGCAGGTGGCGAAGCTCTACGTGCCGGCGCTCTCGCTCAGAGAGTTGGGCGGGCGGCCCGACCCGGACGCGCGGCTGACGGGCCGCCTGCGCGACGCGCTCGCCGGCCTTCTCTCCGGCCGCCCTTCGGCCGAAGCCTTCACGCCGGAGCGCTTCAAGGCCGTGACGAGCGAGTCGGCCAAGGGCAACTGGCAGACGCTCGCCTCATACGGCGCGGCCAGCGCGCTCACATTCGTCGAGGCAGACGCTTCCGCACCCCGCGCCTTCCGCTACAAGGCCGCGCTCGGCCGCCACCTCCTGCTCTTAAGGTTCGCGCTTACGGAGGACGGCAAAATCTCCGAGCTGGCCGTCGAAGAGGAAGAGTGAGCGCGGGCGCTCACGTCGGGCGCGCGGGGCGGCTGTGGCCCGCGCTCGCGGCGGCCGCGCTCGTCGGGCTCTACGCCGCGCCGCGCCTGCGCGGGCTCACGGATTCCTGTCTGTGGTTCGACGAGCTGTTCGGCGTGCACGCCGCGCGCCACGATTGGGGCGGGCTCTGGCGCTTCGTCGCGGCCGACCTGATTCACCCGCCGCTCTTCTACGCGCTCCTGAAAATCTGGGCGGCCGCCGGGGGCGAGTCGCTCCTGTGGCTGCGGCTCTTCCCCGCGCTCACTTCCGTCGCGGCGCTCGTCCCCTTCCTCCTTCTGGCGCGAGAGTTGCGGCTCCCGCGCGCCGCCGCGGGGCTCGCGCTCCTGCTCGCCGCCGCGAACGGCTACCTGATCAAGTACGCGCAGGAGGTCCGCATGTACGGCCTCCTGCTTCTGCTCTCACTCTTTTCGCTCTGGCTCTTGGCCCGTCTGCTCGCGGCGCGCGGGGCCGGGCCGGCTCGGCGCCATGCCGCGCTCTTCGCCGCCAACCTACTGCTCGCCTACACGCACTACTACGGCTGGCTCGTCGTCGCGGGCGAGGCGGCGTTCCTCCTCTTCGCCGCGAGGCGCAAGCTCCCGCGCTTTCTGATTACGGCGGCGCTCGTCGCCGCGTGCTTAGCGCCGTGGATGGTCGCGTGCGCGCGCGAGGCGGCGGCGGGCGGCGGGCTCGCGCAGAACATCGGCTGGATTGAGAGGCCGGGCGCGAAGGATTTGGCGGGCTTCTTCGCGCTCCTGCACGCGCCCTTCAACTTCCAGCGAAGCTCGGACGAGCCGGCCTTCTCGACGGCGGGCGCGCTCGCCGGCCTCCTGCTCGTCGGGCTCCCCGTCGCGCTCCTGCTCCTCCGAGCCCTTCGCCGACGCCGTGCGCGCGACGACGACGATGAAGGCGACGCCGTAGAAATTTTTTGGGCCGGGGCGGGAGGCGGGAGGAGGGCGGTCGCCTTCCTGGCCTTCTTCGCCCTTTTCCCCGTCGCGGCGGCCGCGCTGGCGAGTTACGCGCTACCGCACTCGGTCTGGGGCGCGCGCCATCTCATAGTCGCGGCCGGGCCGTACATGCTACTCGCGGGGCTCGCGCTCGCGCGGCTTCGGCTGGCGTGGCTCAAGGCGTCGGCGCTCGTCCTCCTGGGCTGCTGGCTCGTGCTCGCGGGCGCGCTCTCGCTCGCGCGGAGGCAGCCCGCGCCCGTCTGGTGCGCGTGGGGTGACTTGGCCGCGTCGGCGGCTAGGGAGGAGACGGCGGGCGCCGCACGGGTCTTCGCCTTCGAAGACTTGGTCGCCTACCACGTCTGGTTCGCGCTCGACGGCGGGAGGGGCGACGGGCGCTTCAAGGTCGCCGTCGTCAAAGGCGTGGAGGGCGTACATGAAGACCCCGCCTTCTTCCTGCCTCGACGCTTCGAGGGCGTCGAGAGGGCGGGCGCCGGCGCGCTCGAAGGCCCTCGCTTCTGGGTTGCGTTCCGCGACAGGGCTTGGGACGAGTCGCGCCCGCCGCTCGGGCTCCTCAGAGAGCGCGGCTACCGCTTCGAGCGAGTCTTCGAGGCGCCGGCCCGCGGGCAGCGCGCCTTCTTCGTGCTGGCCTCGCGCGGCGGGGCCGAGTAGAATGCCGAGCCGCCCTCGCCGCTTCGCCGCCTCGCGCTTCCAGCCCCCGGAGGAGAAAATGAGCAACAACTACAACCCCGTCCCCGTAGGCGCCCCCATCGTGCCCGCCGGCCTCAACTGCTCGCAGGTCGGCGACTTCTACATAACGGCGCAGCCGACCGACCCGCAAGGCATCGAGACGGCGAACTCGCTTGGCGTCGTCTCCGTCGTCTGCCTGCGCGACTCGGCCGAGACGGCCAACCCGCCCTACCCGGCCTTCGACCCGCAGGAGGACGCGACCGCCACCTCGCTCGGCATGAACTTCGTCAACGTCCCCTTCCCGCACGGGATGCAGCAGTCGCAGTTCGACGTGCGAGCGGGCGTGGTGCTCGCGGCGCTCGACCTTCTGCCGAAGCCGCTATTGATGCACTGCTCGAGCGGCGACCGCGCCTCGGCGCTATGGGCCGTGCACCTCATGGAGCAGTGCGGCCTGCCGCAGCAGGAGGCCATCGGGCTCGCCCAGACGACCGGCCTGAAGGCGTTCCTTTCATACGTGCAGAACTACTCGCCCGCGCAGAAAAGTTGAGGGCCGGGCGCGTCGGCCGCCCGGCCCTCCGGTTTTTCAGAATTGGCGCTCGCCGCCCGCTCAGAGCGGGTCGCTGCCCGGCGGGTTCTGGTCGCCTATGGGCTCGGTCGGCGGCACGGGGTCGCTGTCCTTCGGGTACGGGTCTCCCCC
>DASPKR010000249.1:0-7644 GCA_035627975.1 Pyrinomonadaceae bacterium
AAGTTGACCATCGAGGTCTGGACGGACGGGAGCGTTAAGCCGGACGACGCCATCGGCCTCGCCGCGAAGTTGATAAAGGATCACATGCAGATCTTCATCAACTTCGAGGAGGACACCGACGAGTTCTCCTCGATACGCGGCGTCGTCGAGGACGCGACCGACGTAATTCTTAACCTCAAGCAGATACCCTTCAAGCTCCACGGCACCGAGCCCAAGACCCTGACCATCCGACGCGACGGCGCCGGCGAGGTCACCTCCGCCGACATCGAGCACGACGCCGACGTGGAGGTGCTCGACAACGAGGTCTATATCGCGACGGTCAGCGAGGGCGGCTCGCTCAACATCGAGATGCGCCTCAAGCGCGGCCGCGGCTACACGCCCGCCGAGCGCAACTTCGACGAGGACTTGTCGCTCGGCTACATCCCGATTGACTCCGTCCACACGCCCGTCAAGAAGGTCAACTACACGGTCGAGGCCGCTCGCCTGGGCCAGAACACCGAGTTCGACAAGCTGACCATCGAGGTCTGGACGGACGGGAGCGTTAAGCCGGACGACGCCATCGGCCTCGCCGCGAAGTTGATAAAGGATCACATGCAGATCTTCATCAACTTCGAGGAGGACACCGACGAGTTCTCCTACCAGAACATCGAGCGCCCGCCGCTGCCCAGGAACGACGTGCTCGACCGCTCCGTGGACGAGCTGGAGCTCTCCGTCCGTTCTTACAACTGCCTGAAGAACGCGAACATCCGCTCCATCCGCGACCTCGTGCAGCGGAGCGAGCGAGAGATGCTGGCGACGAAGAACTTCGGCAAGAAGTCGCTGAACGAGATAAAGGAAATCCTCCACGGCATGGGGCTCGACTTCGGCATGGCCTTCGACGAGCAGGGCAACCCCATCCCCGGCTCCGGCGGCTCGGACGTTGACCTCAGCGAGTACGCCGACGACGACGAGGACGAAGAATAAATAGCCGTCAGCAATCGGCGGTCAGCTTTCCTGTCTTAAAGCTGACCGCCGATTGCTGACCGCTTACAGCTTTAAGGAATTGTCATGCGACACTTGAGAGCACACCGCAAACTCGGGCGGACGACCGAGCACAGAATCTCGATGCTCCGCAACCTCGCGACCTCGCTGATTAACGCGAGGAACGAGCGCATCGTGACGACGGTGCCGAAGGCGAAAGAGCTCCGGCCCTTCGTCGAGCGCGTCATCACTCTGGCGAAGCGCGCGGGCGCGCTCACGGGCGACGACGCGGGCGCGCAGGCTCTGCACCTGCGCCGCCAGGCCGCGGGCTTCTTCCACTCCGGCAACCAGGGCGCGGCACAGCGCACGGGAAGGCGCGGGCAGGCCCGCCCGCCCCGCACGGCCGGCGTCGCCGCCCTCAAACGCCTCTTCGACGAACTGGGCGAGCGCTACAAAGACCGCCCCGGCGGCTACACACGCATAATTCGGCTTGGCCGCCGCGACGGCGACAACGCCGAGCTCGCAATCATCGAGCTCGTTGACAACCCGCGCGACCGCGAGGCCGCGGCAGACTCGAAGAAGGCTAAGACCGCCGCCTCCGGCAAGAAGAAGACCACGAAGGCCGGCGACTCGAAGGAGGCCGCGGGCGGCCGCAAGGGCGGTCGCAAGGCCGACAGCACCTTCGAGAAGGAAGAGACCACGAAGGCGCGCGGCACGGCCCGCGCGTCGGAGAAGACGAAGAAGGACGCCGACAAGGCCGGCAGCGGCGGCACGCGCTCGAAGAAAACCGAGTCAACTGCCGCCGAGCAGGATACCGAGTAGGTCGCCGGCAGGGTGAGAACGGCCGCGGCGCTTCCCCCCGCCCGAGCTTCGGCCGGAGCGCGCGGCCCCTTTAGAAAGCAAGCAGAGAGCCCCGGCGCCCGCCTCGCTCGGCAAGCGGCAAGGGGCTCTTATCTTTAACGCGGGTTCGGGCGCACGTCTTTCGCACGCACGTTCGGAGGCAAACGATGAGCAGCACGAGCGATCAGAACCAACCGCACGCGCAGGGCGGCGGCGGCGCAGAGCAGGGGCGCGGCGGCGCGGGAACGGCCGCCGCGCCGCAGGCCGAGACCGGCGGCGGCCAGGCTTCGGAGCGTCAGGGCCGCCACGGCGGCGGCGCGAACCGCAGGCGCCGCGGCCGCGAAGGCGGGGGCGGCCGCCCCGGCGAGCAGCAGCAGAGGCAGCCGCAAGCGCGCCGTTCCGAAGGGTCGCTCAACATGGACGAGCTGCGCGAGCTGACCGAGCTATTTTCGTCGCACGGGCTGACCGACTTCGAGTTTGAGAATGCCGACATACGCATACGTCTAAGCCGCTCGCCCGCGCCGTCGGCGGCGCCCGTGGCCCTCCCGCCGCCCGCGGTCGCGCCCACGCCGCCCCCCGCGCCCGCCCCGGCGCCAGCGCCCGAAGCCGCGCCCGCCGCGGCAGCGTCGGCAGCCGCCGAGGAGGAGCTGCACATCATCACTTCGCCCATCGTCGGTACCTTCTACCGCTCGCCCGCGCCCGACGCTGACCCGTTCGTCAAGGCCGGCAGCCGCGTCGAGCCCGACACGGTCGTCTGCATCATCGAGGCCATGAAGCTCATGAACGAGATTCAGGCCGAGGCCACCGGCACCATAGAGAAAATCTACGTGGAGAACGGCCAGCCGGTCGAGTACGGGCAGCCGCTCTTCGGGCTAAAGAAATGAAGAGGCCGGAGGCCGGAGGGCGGAGGTCAGTTTAAAGCAATCGTCTTTTACTGACTTCCGCCCTCCGGCCTCTGACGCTATGCGAAAATTCCGCAAAATTCTAATCGCGAACCGCGGCGAGATCGCGTGCCGGATTATCTGGACGTGCAAGGAGATGGGCATCCAGACGGTCGCCGTCCACTCCACGGCCGACCGCGACTCGCTACACGTCCGCTTCGCCGACGAGGCCGTCTGCATCGGCGCGCCCACCTCCGCGCAGAGCTACCTGAACATCCCCTCGGTCATCGCCGCCGCCGAGATTACGGACGTTGACGCCATACACCCCGGCTACGGCTTCCTCGCCGAGTCGGCCTACTTCGCCGAAATCTGCGAGGCCTGCAACATCAAGTTCATAGGCCCGCGCCCCGACGTGATACGCATGATGGGCGACAAGGTCGAGGCGCGACGCGCGATGAAGGAGGCGGGCCTCCCCATCCTGCCGGGCAGCGAGGAGCCGCTTAAGTCAGAGGAGGAGGCGCGCGCCATAGTCCAGGAGATAGGCTACCCCGTCATCATCAAGGCCTCGGCCGGCGGCGGAGGCCGGGGCATGCGCATCGTGCGCACGCCCGAAGAGCTGGGGCCTGCGATGCAGACGGCCTCGACCGAGGCCGCGGCCGCCTTCAAGAACGGCGACATCTACGTCGAGCGCTACGTAGAGAGCCCGCGCCACATAGAGATTCAGGTGCTCGCGGACGAGCACGGCCACTGCATACACCTCGGCGAGCGCGACTGCTCGATACAGCGCCGCCACCAGAAGCTCATAGAGGAGGCGCCGAGCCCTGTGCTCACGCCCGAGCTTCGCGAGCGCATGGGCACGGCGGCGGTCGAGGCCTGCAAGCGCGTCGGCTATTCGAGCGCCGGGACTATCGAGTTCCTCCTGGACGAGCACGGCAACTTCTACTTCATGGAGATGAACACGCGCATACAGGTCGAGCACCCCGTGACCGAGATGGTCACGCTCACCGACATCGTGCGCAACCAGATTCTCGTCGCCGAGGGGCAGCCGCTCTGGTACAAGCAGTCGGACGTGCTCTTCGTCGGCCACTCCATCGAGTGCCGCATCAACGCCGAAGACCCGCAGACGTTCGCGCCCTCGCCGGGAAGGATAACGGCCTACAACGCGCCGGGCGGCCCCGGCGTCCGGCTCGACACGGCGGCCTACCCCGGCTACTTCGTGCCGCCCTACTACGACTCGCTCATCGCCAAGCTCATCGTCCACGCGCGCACGCGCGACGTGGCGATAGCGCGCATGCGCCGCGCGCTCGAAGTGATGGTCGTCGAGGGCGTGAAGACGACGATACCGCTGCACCGCGCCATCATGGAGGACTCGTATTTCCGAGCCGGCGAATACTCGACGAAGTTCATGGAGCAGTTCTTCGAGCGGCGCAGCCGGGGCGGGGCCGCGGCCTCGACGGCGGGCTAATCGGGGGCGGCCGCGGGCGTTTGACTGACCGCCGTATCGTCTTTATAATGAGTGACTTTTCTGAGGCAAGCTGGCCTTGCCTGTGTGGGAGGAGCAAGAGAAATGGCATACGCAATCATCAGGTCGGGCGGTAAGCAGTTCCGCGTCGAAGAGGGCGGGACTGTCCGCGTGCCTTCGCTCGGCGCTCAGGCCGGCGACCGTGTAGAGCTCGAGGCGCTGGTCGTCGCGGGCGACGAGGGCGTGCGCGTCGGCAACCCCGTTGTTGACGGCGCGACCGTCAGCGGCACGGTCGTTGACCACGGCCGCGCCGACAAGGTCATCGTCTTCAAGAAGAAGCGCCGCAAGCAGTACAAGCGCACGCAGGGCCACCGGCAGAACTATACGACCGTCAAGATTGATTCAATCGGATAGAGGTTGGAGACTAGGGCCTAGAGGCTAGTTAAAATTTCTTCGACTAGCCCCCCTAGTCTCTCGGGAGTTAAGACAATGGCACATAAAAAAGGCGTAGGCTCATCGCGCAACGGCCGCGACTCGCACTCGCAGCGGCTCGGCCTGAAGAAGTTCGGCGGCGAGTCCGTGCTGGGCGGCAACATCCTCGCGCGCCAGCGCGGGACGAAGTGGAAGCCGGGCAAGAACGTCGGCCGCGGCAAGGACGACACGTTGTTCGCTTTGATTGACGGCGTCGTCAAGTTCGAGGACAAGGGGCGGCGCGGCAAGTTCATAAGCGTCTATCCGGCCGCGGCGCAGCAGGCGGCCGGCGGCGAGGCCCCACCGGCCGCCTGAGCCGGAGGCTCGCTATCACCGTGAGCGACGCCCGCGCAGAGTGCCAGCACTCAAGCGTCGGGCGTCGTTCGATTTTTAAGTATCGATGTTCATAGACCGCACGAGGATTCGGGTGCGCGCGGGCGCGGGCGGTAACGGCGTGACGGCGTTCCGCCGCGAGAAGTTCGTGCCGCGCGGCGGGCCGTCCGGGGGAGACGGCGGGCGCGGCGGCGACGTCTGGCTCGTCGCGGACTCTTCTCTCAACACGCTGCTGCACCTGCGCTACAACCCCGAGCACGCGGCGGGCCGCGGCGGCCACGGCGAGGGCTCGAACCGCTCGGGCCGAGACGGCGAGGACGTTGTGGTGCGCGTACCCCCGGGCACGCAGGTCGTGGACGTTGAGACGGGCGACCTGCTGGTTGACCTCTCCGAGGACGGACAGCGCTGGCTCGCGGCGAAGGGCGGGCGCGGCGGCTTCGGCAACGCGCACTTCGCAAGCTCCACGAATCGCGCGCCGCGCTACCACCAGGAGGGCAGCCCCGGCGAGGAGCGCGAGCTGCAACTCGAACTCAAACTCCTGGCGGACGTGGCGCTCGTCGGCTTCCCGAACGCGGGCAAGTCAACGCTCATCTCGACCGTCTCGGCCGCGAAGCCGAAGGTGGCGGACTATCCTTTCACGACGCTGGAGCCGCACCTCGGCGTCGTTGATCTCGGCGACTACCGCACCTTCGTCGTCGCCGACATACCCGGCCTCATCGAAGGCGCGCACGAGGGCGCGGGGCTAGGCGACCGCTTCCTGCGCCACGTCGAGCGGACGCGGCTGCTGCTGCACTTAGTTGACGTGTCATCCGCGTCGGGCCGCGACCCCGTCTCGGACTATGAGGTCATAAACCGCGAGCTTGCCGCCTACGACAGGCGGCTCGCCGAGCGGCCTCAGTTCGTAGTGGCTACGAAGCTCGACGCGCTCGACGAGCCGGAGAGGCTCGAACGGTTGCGCGGGCGCGCTCGACAGGACGGGCGCGAGTTCTTTGAAATCTCTTCGGCGACGAACCGCGGCGTGCGCGAGCTTGTGAGCGCAGTGGCGCGTGCGCTCGAAGGGCTGGGCGGGGCGGGCGGCGGCTCGCGCGACGACGCCGGGCTGGTGCGGACGTCGTGAAGTCGCGGCGGCGGGTGGCGCTCTACGGCGGGACGTTTGACCCCGTCCACGTCGGCCACGCGGCCGTGGCGCGCAACCTCGTCGCGCTCTTCGGCCTCGACGAGATAATCTTCGTGCCGGCCTACGTCGCGCCGCACAAGCGGGACAGGAAGGTGAGCCCGGCGCTCCACCGCTACGCGATGCTCGCGCTCGCGACGCAGGACGATGAGCGCCTGCGCGTCTCGACCGTCGAGCTGGAAGCGCCCGGGCGGCCGTACACGATAGACACGCTGGGCCGCTTCGCCGCGCTCGCAGGCGAGGGCGTAAGGCTCTTCTTCGTGATGGGCGCAGACTCCTGGGAGGAGATAACGACTTGGCGCGAGTGGGAGCGCGTGCTTAGCCTGACAGACCACCTGGTGGTCACGCGCCCCGGCTACGAGCTTGACGACTCGCACGTGACCGCGGACGTGCGCGCCCGCATCGCGGACGTGCGCGGCGCTTCGCGCGAGCGCGTCGAGGCGGAGTTGCAAGCCGCTCGCGGCCGGAAGCGCATATACCTGACCGACGCGGCGAGCGTCTCGCTCTCCGCGACTGACGTACGCGAGGCGGTGCGCTCGGGCGGGGCCGACGCCGCACGGTTGGGCGAGCTAGTGGCGTCGCCGGTGGCCGAGTACATAAGGAAATACGGACTCTACATGGAGGCTGATGGGACAAAATTCTCCGATGCCGGAATCAAGCAAGAACATTGAGAAGGACGAGCCGAAGCGCGCGGCCGAAGGCGCGGCGGGCGCCGAGGCGGCCGCGGAGCCTCTCGACGAGAGGCTCGCTGTCGCGCTCCACGCGGCCGCAGACAAGAAGGCGCTCGGGGCAGTCGTGCTCGACCTGCGAGAGGTGGCGAGCTTCACGGACTACTTCGCAATCGTGAGCGGCACGAACGTGAGGCAGGTGCAGGCCATCGCCGACGAGGTCGTAGAGCAGGTGAGGAAGCGGCACGGCTCGAAGCCCGCGCGCATCGAGGGCTACAACTCGGCCGAGTGGGTGCTGCTCGACTACGGCGACTTCATCTTCCACGTCTTCGAGGAGAAGTCGCGCCGCTTCTACGACCTCGAAAGGCTCTGGCGCGACGCCATGCGGGTGCCGCTCCCGCCGGAACTCTCCGGCGGCGACGCCGGCGGCGCGTCGGGCGGCGGCTCTTTGAGAAATAGTCAATGATCGAGCTGGTCGCGCGCTCCGAGGCGATGGGCGAGGCCCTGCGGCTCGCGGGCCGCGTCGCCGCGACGGACGCGAACCTGCTCGTCACGGGCGAGTCGGGCGCCGGCAAGGACGCGCTCGCCCTCTTCGTCCACGCGATGAGCCGGCGCGCCCTCGGCCCCTTCGTCAAGATAGACTGCGCGGCGCTGCCGGGCGAGCTTCTTGAGGCTGAGCTGTTCGGCTACGAGCGCGGAGCCTTCACGGGGGCGACGCAGGCAAAGCCGGGCCGGTTGGAGGCGGCGCACAAGGGGACGCTCGTTTTAGACGAGGTGGCGCACCTGTCGGTGGACGCGCAGGCGAAGCTGCTGCGCGTGATAGAGCGGCGCGAGTTCGAGCGCCTGGGCGGGCGC
>DASPKR010000250.1:0-4435 GCA_035627975.1 Pyrinomonadaceae bacterium
GCACGGCGGGCATGACGCCGCAGCTCGCGCTCGCCTACAACAGCGGCGCGGGCAACGACCTGCTCGGCGTCGGCTGGAGCCTCCACGGCCTCTCCGCCATCACTCGCTGCGCGGCCACCGAGGCGCAGGACGGCTTCCGCGGCACCGTCGCCTACGACGAGGGTGACCGCTTCGCCCTCGACGGCCAGCGGCTCATGGCCGTCAGCGGCAGCGGCTACGGCGCCGAGGACGCCGTCTATCACACGGAGGTCGAGAGCTGGCACAGGGTCGCCCCGGTTTACGGCGGCTCGGCCGCCCCGGCGAGCGGCCCCGTCTCCTTCGTCGTCCAGGACAAGGACGGCCGGACTTACGAGTACGGGGCCACGCCCGACTCTCGCGTCGCCGCTTCGGCCGACAACCCGAGCGTGCGCGTCTGGGCGCTCAACAAGATTACGGACTCGAACGGCAACTACCTGACCGTCACTTACCAGCCCGACCCGTCGAACAACACGAACTGCCCGTTGAGCATTGACTACACGTTCAACGAAGGGCTGACGCAGTTCCGCTCCGTCAAGTTCATCTACGAGCCGCGGCCCGACCCCTACACGCGCTACGCGGGCGGCTACCCCGTCACGACCACACAACTGCTTAAGCAGGTTCAGACCCTCCTCGACGGCGAGCTGGTTCGCACCTACACGCTTGAGTATCAACAGGGTCAGGCGACGGGGCGCAGCCGCCTCTGCTCAGTGACGGAATCGGACGCCGCGGGGGCGGCCCTGCCGCCGACCACCTTCGAGTGGCAAGACGGCGACGCGGGCCTCTTCGCGGCGTGCGCGCAGCTCCCCGCGACCGGCCAGCCGTGGCAGGGGACGCTCCTGTCCCTGGACGCGAACGGCGACGGGCTTTGCGACATCGTCAACGCCTACCAGTCTGACGAAGGCAACCTTCAGCTCACGCTCTTCCTCGCCGACGAGGAGGGCTTCTCAAGCGGCATCGTCATCGAGACGACCATCCCCTACGCCGAGGGGATGCAAATCCTCCCGATGGACGTGGACGGAGACGGCTGCGTTGACCTCGTCTGCGCCCAGTCGTCAGGGGACTGGGACCTGGGCCTGACGGTGCTTCTGTCGCGGCCCGGCGGCGAGGGGGGCTGGCAGTTCGTCCAGGGGGCGCTCAACGGCGGCGGGCCGCCCGACCTGCCATGGGGCGGGCAGCTCCTCTCGATGGACGTGGACGGCGACGGGATGGCCGACCTGGTTTACTCATACCAGAACGGTATGACTCTGGCGCTCGCGTTCCTGTTCTCCGACGGGAGCGCCTTCGCGCCTTCGCCCGACGACAAGACGAGCCCGACCGTTGACTTCTTCGGCGGCGCGCAGTACCTCGGCGGCGACTTCAACGGCGACGGCATGTGCGACCTCGTTTACGCCTACCAGTCGGGCGACTACATGGCGATGACGCTCTTCCTCTCGGCGGGGCGCGGCGGCCTGATTCAGCAGGCCGGCAGCCCTCTCCCGTCCGCGACTTCGGTGCCGGCCTGCGGGGCTCTGACCACGCTCGACGTGAACTCGGACGGGCTGGCCGACCTCGTGCAGGCGTACCTCGACGGCGACTCGCTCGTCGTCAACACGCTCCTCTCCAACGGCGCGTCCTTCGAGCCGGCCGTCACGCAGAACTTCCAGATACCGAACCTCGGCACGGCGACGCCCACGCTGCTGCCGATGGACGTGAACGGCGACGGGCTGCCCGACCTCGTCATCTCCGCCCAGAACGGCGACGACCTACAGTTGAGCGCCCTGCTCTCGAACGGCGGCGGCTTCACGCTCCAGGAGGGGGTCGCGCAGCCGCCCGCCTCGATACAGCCCGGCGGCGTCATCCTGCCCTTCGACGCCAACGGCGACGGCAAGACCGACCTCGTCTTCGCCTACAACGCGGGCGACGCCGAACAGAGCCTCGGCCTCTCGAAGATGCTGGCCGCCGGACCCTTCCCAGACCTTCTCACCGGCGTCACCAACGGCCTCGGCGGCAAGTTCGGCATCACCTACGCGCCTTTGACCGACGCGAGCGTTTACAGCAGGAACGCCCCGGCGGGCGGCTCGCAGGTCAGCGTGCAGAACCTCCTCAACAACTCGGTCTCGGGGGCGAGCTACCCGATCACTTACTCGCCCACCTCCACGCCCTCGACGCCGGGCAGCACCCTCACGACGCGCCTCGTGGACTTCCCCAAGTACGTGGTCGCCTCCCACACTAAGGACGACGCGGTCGGCCAGTCGTACTCTTACGACTACTACTACGCCGCCGCGCTGCTCGACCTCACCGGGCGCGGCTGGCTCGGCTTCAACACGATGCGGATGACGGACAACGACTTCCAGACCACGACCGTGACGCACTACAACCAGCAGTTCCCCCTCACGCACTCGGTCGAGTCGAGCACTATCGGCCGCTCGGCCGACGGCGCGCTGATGCACCGCGTCACTTACGAATACCAGCAGGCCGTGAACGCCCCGAACACGGGGCCGGGGGTCGCGCTCGTCCTCACTCAGTCCGTCCGCACGGACTGCTACAACTTCGCACCGCCCGGCGACGACCCCGCGCCGGATACGACCGACCTGACGACCTACGCATACGACGACGGGTTCGGCAACGCCACGCAGACCTCCCACACGGGCACGGGCTGGGGCGCGCCGCTCTACGTCTTCGAGACGTACCTGAACGACCCCTCGAAGTGGGCGCTCGGCTTCAAGACCGGGCGGGCGCTCGCCTCCGACGCGGCGGGCGAGCAGGTGCTCTCGCGTCAGGCGATGGCCTACGACCCCGGCACGCTCAAACTCACGCGCACGGAGTTGTGGAACGACCAGGCGCAGAGCATGGAGGCGACCGGCTACGGCTACGACGCCTACGGCAACCAGACCTCCGTCACAGACCCTTCGGGCGCGGTCAGCCGCATCGCCTACGACGCGGCCTACCAGACCTTCATGGCGAGCAAGACCTCTCCGCCCAACCAGTCCGGGCGCAGCCTGACTTGGCAGTACGCTTACTACCCGCAGTTCGGCGTGCGGCAGAGCGAGACGGACGCAAACGGCGTCGTGCGCGGGCAGAACGTTGACGGGCTCGGGCGCGTCGTAGAGACTTACGGCCCCGACCCTTCGGGCGCGACCGTCACGCTCTCGCGCGTCACATGGGCGTCCGACCAGTCGGGAACCTACAGGCAGACGGACGACATCACGGATTGGGCGGGGACGGCCGACTGGGCCAGACAGTACCTCGACGGGTTCTCAAGAGTGTGGCGCGTCGCCTCGCTCGGCCCCGACGGCGAGAGCACCGTGCTGGTGGACAAGACGCTCAACAGCCGCGGGCTTACCCTGCGGCAGTCGCTCCCCTACTACGAGACAGGCGCGCCGCTCTTCATCGAGAACACCTACGACAACTTCGGCAGGCAGACTCAGATAGACCACCCGCTCGGCGGCGGCGACTACGTCACCACGAGGATTGACTACGAGACGGCCACCCGCGTCGTGCAGACCGAAGCCTTCGGCCGGCCCTACGCCAGAGCCACTACGAGCGAGTACAGCACCTTCAACTCGAAGAGGGTGCTGGTGAACCAGACCGACGCCGCCGGCGCGACGACCGCCTACGGCTACGACCCTCTGGGCAGGCTCGTCTCCGTCAAAGACGGCGCGGGCGTCGTCACCTCGGCAGCCTACGACAGCCTCAACCGCAAAATCTCCCTCAAGGCCGAGAGCCCGTCCGGCACAGTCCTCTCCGAGGAAACTTTCACCTTCGACGACCTGAACCGCACGACGACGCACGTTGACGCGCGGCAGACCAGGATAGTGCAGACCTACGACGCGCTGCGCCGGCTCGTCGGCAGGACGGTTCAGCTTCAGGGCGGCGAGCCCGTCTCGACGGCCTACACGCTCGACGACCCTTCGAGCGCCTACGGGCAGGACAGGGTTTCGGGCGCCCGGGTGCAGGACGGCGTCTCCTACGCTTACGGCTACGACCCGGACGGCAACCAGACCGAGATCACAATCGCCCTCGACGGCGAGAGCTACGCCTTCAAAAAATCCTACCTCCCCGGCGGGCGGCTCGGCCGACTCACCTTCCCGGACCTCTCCGTGCAGACGAACAACTACAACGCCGCCCGGCAGCTAACCTCCGTGGCGGTCGCGGCCGAGGGCGGCCCCGCACCGCAGACGCTCGCCACGTACTCGGAGTTCTACCCGTTCGGCGCGGCAGGGCATGTGGCTTACGGCAACTCGACCTCCGCCGGCTACACGTACGACGGCGGCGCCCGGCTCACGGCGAAGTCGCTCGCCGGGCCTTCCGGCCCGCTCGCCGAGCTCGGCTACGGCTGGAACGACCTCTTCGAGCTCACCGAAGTTCGGGACGAACTGACGCCGGCAAATACGCAGACCTTCGGCTACGACCCCGTCGGGCGCCTCGCGCAGGCCAG
>DASPKR010000251.1:0-2002 GCA_035627975.1 Pyrinomonadaceae bacterium
AGCCTTCGCGGAAGTTTGAACGGATGGGCGTCTCGATGATCTCGCCCGAGGGCTTGGCCATCAGGCCGCGCATGCCGGCGAGCTGGCGGATCTGCTGCGCGAACGGCCAGCCCATCGCCGTGCCCTCGCAGGACATCGTGCTGGGCTGCTACTACCTGACGCGCGACCGCGCGGGCCTCAAGGGCGAGGGCCGCGTCTTCTCCTCGACCGAGGAGGTGCTGCTCGCGCTCGACGCCAAGGAGGTCGAGACGCAGACGCCCATCAAGCTGCGCCTGTCGGGCGACCTGATCGACCTGACGCAGGAGCACGACACGCAGGACGTTCTGCGCGCCGCCCTGCAGGAGAACGTCCGCCGCGTGATTAACACCACGGTCGGGCGCGTCATCTTCAACGACCAGGTGGCCGAGGGGCTGCCCTACGTCAACGGCACCCTGAAGAAGAAGGGCCTTCAGTCGCTCGTCAACTACTGCCACCTCCGGCTCGGCCACGAGATGACGGTCAAGATGCTCGACGACCTGAAGAACCTCGGCTTCCTCTACGCGACGAAGGCCGGCATCTCCATCGGCATTGACGACCTCGTCACGCCCGAGTCCAAGAAGACGCTCGTGGGCCAGGCCGACCGCGACGTGATCGAGGTCGAGAAGCAGTACCGCGACGGCGTCATCACCAACGGCGAGCGCTACAACAAGGTCATCGCCATCTGGTCGGAGGTCACCGACCGCGTCGCCAAGGAGATGTTCATGGCGATGGATCAGCGCGAGAAGGCCAACAACGAGCTGAACCCGATCCTCATCATGTCGGACTCGGGCGCGCGCGGCACCGCGCAGCAGATCCGCCAGCTCGCCGGCATGCGCGGCCTCATGGCGAAGCCCTCGGGCGAGATCATCGAGACGCCGATCCGCTCGAACTTCCGCGAGGGCCTCAACGTCCTCCAGTACTTCATCTCGACGCACGGCGCGCGCAAGGGCCTCGCCGACACGGCCCTGAAGACCGCCGACTCCGGCTACCTCACGCGCCGCCTCGTGGACGTGGCGCAGGACGTCATCATCTCCGAGCCCGACTGCGGCACGCTCAAGGGCATCAGCTCGACGGCCATCGTCGAGGGCGGCGAGGAGATCGAATCCTTGCGCGACCGCATCGTCGGCCGCACGGCGCTCGAAGACGTGATTGACCCCGTCGAGGGGCGCGTCATCGTGGCCTCCAACGAGGAGATCAACGAAGACCTCGCGCAGGAGATTCAGCGCTCCGGCGTCCAGCGCGTCCGCATCCGCTCGGTTTTGACCTGCGAGTCGCGCCGCGGCGTCTGCATCAAGTGCTACGGCCGCAACCTCGCCACGGGCCGCCCCGTGGACATCGGCGAGGCCGTCGGCGTCATCGCCGCCCAGAGTATCGGCGAGCCGGGCACGCAGCTCACGATGCGCACCTTCCACATCGGCGGCACCGCGCGCCTCGAAGAGCAGTCGAAGCACGAGGCGCGCATGGACGGCACGATCAAGTACGTTGACCTCCAGACGGTCAAGAACCGCCGCGGCGAGATCATCGCCATGAACCGCAACGGCGCCCTGACCATCATTGACGAGCGCGGGCGCGAGGTCGCCCGCTACCAGATCGTCTACGGCGCGCATATCCACGTCGAGAACGGCGCCCGCGTCAAGGAGGATCAGCAGCTCGCCACCTGGGACCCGTTCACCTTCGCCATCCTGACCGAGGTCGCCGGCGCGGTGAAGTTCCAGGACCTGAAGGAGGGCGTCACCGTAGACGAGGAGGTGGACGAGGTCACGGGCCAGTCGCGCCTCGTCGTCAAGGACTCGCCCGACGAGAAGCGCCAGCCGCGACTCGAGATTCGTTCGGGCAACAAGGTCTTGAAGACCTACCAGATGCCGGTGTGCGCCAACCTGATGGTGCACGACGGCGACGAGGTCGCGCCCGGCGACGTCATCGCCAAGATTCCGCGCGAGACGACGAAGACGAAGGACATCACGGGCGGCCTGCCGCGCGTCGT
>DASPKR010000252.1:0-21802 GCA_035627975.1 Pyrinomonadaceae bacterium
TTGCGCTTGGCTACGGCGTAGCCGGCCGCGCCGAGCGCGAGCACGAGCAGGAGCGCCATCGCCGCAGTCATCAGCCGCAGCTTGCGGTTCGTGCGCGCCTGCTGCTCGGCGAAGGCGCGCGTCTGCTCTATCTCGCGCCGCTGCCGCTCCTGCTCCCGCGCGGCCAGGGCGTCTCGGTGCTCGCGGCTCTCGTCGAGGAACGCCATCACGCGCGAGAAGTCGTGCCGGTAGCGGGCGGCCCACGCGGCATTGGGCCGCGCCTGCTCGCGCCAGTCGAGCATGAGCTGGAGCGTGGGGTCTGCGAGGTAGCCGCCCTGCCCCTCGTCGCGCATCGCGGCGGCGTCGGCCAGCCGCGCGTAGAAGCGCGCAGACTGCGCCTCCTCGGCCGTCCACTTCTTCAGGCGCTGCCAGTTGCGTATGAGGCTCTCGTGCGAAACGTCTATGACCGTGTCGGGCTCGAGCTCCACTCCAGCGGGCGGCATCAGGAAGGAGCGCCCCTCGCGGCGGAAGACCTCGATGACGGCCGCGACTTCATCCTGGTTCGCCTCGGCCGCGCCGCAGATTTCTCGCAGGCGCGTGGGCCTTCGCACCTCCCGGTCTTCGCTCACGCGCTCGGCGAGCGCCTTGAACATCTTCTCGGCGATGCCGCGCTCGCGGTCGTCGCGGAGCTCGCCCCACGCCTCGTCCGCGTGGCGCGAGAGGGCGTCGGCCATACCGCCTATAGCCTCGTAGCAGCAGAGGTCTATGGCCTGTCCCCTGTGGCGCGCGCGGTGCTCGGGCGACATGCCGGCCCACTCGTCCCACGTGCGCATGAGCGCGTGCTGGAGTATCGGGAGCTGGTCTGGGCTGTCGCCCATGTCGTTCAGCAGGCGGTTAACGAGCGACGGCGTTATCTCGCCGCCGCCGACGGCGACGGGGCCGGTGATGGCTTCGCGCCGCTCGTCTCGCGTCATGCGCGGGATGAGGTACTGGCCCTCGTTGATGGCCTCGGGCAGGCCCCAGAACTGCGCGCAGTCGCCGAGGAAGTCCGAGCGCATGGTGAGGACGACATAGACGGGGACTTCGCGCTGGGCGGAGGCTTCGAGCAGGAGCTTAACGAAGGCCGCGGCGTCGTCGCCCCCGCCCCTCGCCTCGCGCAGCGAGCGGAAGCGGAAAAGCTCCTCGAACTGGTCAACGACGACGAGCAGATTCTCGTGCGCGTCGAGCCGCGCCTGCCGCGTCGTGTCAACGAGCCCGAGCGTGCTGCGCCTGAGCGTCGCTTCTATCAAAGCCTGTTGCAGCTCGCCGTCCTGCCCGCCTCCGCCGAGCACGCCCTCTTCTGAGAGCGCGCACGCGAGGTTGCCGACGGGGTCGTGGCCCGGCCTCATCACGCAGACGCGCCAGCCGGAGCCGACGCCCGCCATCAGCCCGCCGTAGAGCGAAGGCAGGAGCCCCGCGCGTATGAGCGAGGATTTGCCGCTCCCGGAAGTGCCGACGACGGCGAGGAAGCGCGTGCGCTGCAACCGAGCCATCAGCTCGTCCGACTGCCCCTCGCGGCCGAAGAAGAGGTGGTACTCGTCGGTCTCGAAGGGTCGCAGCCCCGGAAAGGGGTTGAAGAGTTCGACTTCGCTAGCTGACATCGGCTCGGCCCTCCTGCATCGCGCGGACGAAGGGGTTAAGCGCCTCGGGCGAGAAACCGTCGAAGCTCTGTATGACGAGCGGCACCTCGCGCGTGCGGAAGCGCTGCTTCTCGGGGTTGGGCGGGCCGCTCACGTAAACGGCCTTCGTCACCATCGGCTGCTGCCGGCCCCACCCCTGAGCCTTCTGCAAGTCCCATATCTTCGAGCGCAGCCACATCTGGTTTGCGCTGCCGTAGTAGATGAGCGCCGCGTCGCAGTTGAGCAGGCTCTCGCGGTGGTACTGCGCTAGCTCCGCGCTGTCGCCCTCGAAGACGGGCGAGATGACCTCGAAGCCTTGCGTGAAGAGGTAGTCCTCGATGGGGACAACGTCGCCCGCGTCGCGGTTGTCGCAGATGAGATAGACGCTCTTAACGTCGTCGCCGAGGCCGCCTGTGGGCGACGCGGCCGGCTGAGCCGCGGGCTTGGGCGCCGGGTTGAGCTTCTCCATCACGCGCAGCTTCAGGTCTTCCACGGAGGTCTGCATTATCTCGGCCCCTGCGCCGGGGCGCGTCAAAAGCTCCTCGACGAAGCGCTGCTGCCGCGCCCCCGCCGGCTGCGTGCCCTGCGGCATCCAGACCAAGCGGGCGAAAGAGGGGTCTTGCCGGGCGCGCTCGGCGGCGAGCTCCTCTTGGAGGCGCACGACCGAGCGCTCCTCCTCGCCCTCCGGGATGATGCCGTAGCTCGAGCCTACGAAGTGGACTGACAGGGCGCAGCGCGAGAGGTGCTCGCTCACGGCCTGCCCGAAGTCGGGCATGCGGAGCGGAAGCTCGCGGTCGGGCAGCACGTAGTAGTTGCGCTGCTGAAGCTCCCGCCTTATGCGGTCGCGCACGTCGGCCACGTCGCCCGTCGCCTCGGCGAGATAGACTTTCTTCTCCATCGGGCGCTCGCCCGCGCCCGCGCCCGTGGCGACGCCTGCGCGCCCCTCGTCGGGCTTCAAAGCCTCAATCGCCTTCTTGATGTCCCATGCGAGGTCGTCTAGGCGCGCCCAGTATTTCGGGTCTTTGTTGGGCGCGGCCTCGGGGCTGAACTCGCGCGGGCGCCCGACGGAGTCCTCCTCGTAGAAGAGGTAGCCGAGCAGCCCGCGCAGAGCCTCGGGCTGGCGCTCGAGCTCCACGGGCGTCTTGACGATCTTGAATATGCGCGAGTGGTTGCCGGGCTGCAGGCCGCCCGTCTGCGAGGCTCGGCGGCAGAACTCTTCGAGCTCGCCGCGGCACCAGGCGGACTTCACGTAGCGCGGCGTCACCACCGGCGCGAGCAGCAGCGTCGCGGAGACGCTGTCGCCAATCTCGCCCGCGAAATATTGATCGCCTTGCAGACGCTTGTCCCACCAGATGATGGGCTCGGCCCCCAGGAGCTGGGACAGCCGCACCTTCAGGCGCTCGAAGAGCTGCTCGACCCAGCCTTTCGTGTCGCCGAAGGGCTGGTTGTCAATGTGCGCGTAGCTTATGAAGATGTCGTGCTCGAAGCTCATGTGTGAATGGCCTTTGTTTCGTCCCGGCGCGGGGCGGTTGGATGAGGTCGGGAGACGCGGGATTCTTCCGACGAACGCGAAAGACGGTTCGTTCGACCGGCGGCCCGGCGCTACAGGCCGCGACTTCCAGCGAGCGGCAGACAAGTCGTTTTATACGTCGGCCGCGGGGGGCTGTCAACGGGAGGGCTTCGGCCCGAAACGTTTCGCCCGGCCGGGGCATAGGAGGGCAGGAGGGGCAGAAGTCTCTATGGCGGAAGAAAACAAAAGCCGCGCCGCGCCGCAGCACTGGGCGAGGACGTGCGCGCCGCTCATCGCCATCGCCGCCGCCGTGGCGACGCACGCAGTCTTCTACGGCAGCTTCCTGCTGTGCCCGAAGGACGACAAGACCTGCATCCGCTTCGACCCCGCGGACATGCTCAAAGGTCTGAACGACAAGTACGTCTCCGATCCTAACGTTTACGTTGGCGGCGCGATGTGGGTGCTCGCCAGCGGCACGCACCTGCTCGTCAGCCTCGCGGCGCTCCTCGCCGCCGTCCACGTCATACGCGAGGGCATCGGGGGCCGGGTCAAGGGGCCGCGCGGCGCCGTGACGCTCGCGCTCATGCTGGCGTGGGCCGCGGCCCTCTCGCTGGTGCCGACCGCCATCTACGCGGGGGGGACGGAGGCGCCCGCGCCCCGCCTGCTGGCGGGGACGGTCGGGGGCGTGCTGCCGCACATCAACACTTACAACCGCCTGTTCGACGCCCTCGGCCTGACGGTCGGCTTCATGCTGGCCGCGGCCGCGTGCGCGGCCATACGGCGCGACGCCGCCGAGGACGCGGAGGGGAAGGCGCTGGCGCGCCGCATGCGGCTGCTGCGGACTACACTCTACGCGGGCGCGGCGGCCCTGGTCGTGAGCGTCGTGCGGCTGTCGGTGATGCTCAACTGGGGTGGGAGCTTCCTGCCCGCGGCCGACACGGCGGCCGGCAAGCAGGTCTCGACGCTCATCACCGGCATCGTCACCGCGCTCGGCATTTACTACACGATACTGCTCGCGGCCATCTACCTGCCGGCGGCGCTGGTGCTGCGCTCGCGGGCGCTCTCGCTGGCCGTCGTCAACGAGCAGCCGCCCGAGAAGCAGGACGAGTGGCTGAAGGCCCGCGGCCTCGCGCTAACCTACACGGAGTACGTGCCGCGGCTCGTCGCCATCATCGCGCCTCTGCTGGCAGCCCCGGTCGGCTCGCTCGTCAAGGCCGTGCTCAACGTGACGTGAGGGCGGGCGGGGGCGTGGAGAAACTAAATGGCGAACCGCGAGGATAAATATATGACGTGGGAAGTTATCGGCCTCGGCGTCCTGCTCGTCGTCTGCGGCTTGCTGGTCGCGCGCGTGCTCGCACAGAAGCCGCAGGAGAAGCCGCAGGAGGAGACCGCGGGCGCCCCCCCGGCCGTTAAGGCCCGGAAGACTCTGCCCGCCTTTCACCTGCTCACGAAGGACGACCTCGACCTGAGCGCTTTCAAGGAGCAGGCTGACAGGGACGCGCAGGCCGCGAAGTTCGAGGGGCGCAGGCTTCTGGCGGCCGCGAAGACGGGAGAAGCACTGACCGAGGCAGGGACGGTGTCGAAGGCCGCGTCCAAGTCCCTGACGGACGACTCGCTGACGGCCTCCGTGCCCGCCACGCCCGCTACCACGCTCGGCGGGCGGCTCAAAGTCAACGACGTGGTCAACCTCGTCTCCGTGGGCCGCGATGAGGGTACCGCGAAGGCTGCGGGCGCGGCCGGCGCGGCGGCGACTGGGGGCGGCGTGAATCGGGCGGAGGGCCTCGTCGTCATCGGCCTGCCAGCGCCCGGCTCGGTCGCCGACAAGGCGAAGGGCGAAGCGGCGGCAGCGCCGCCCGGCGCGGTCGTCCTGGCCTTCCCCGCAGACAAGCTCGACGCCTTTGTGAAGACGTTGGCCGGCGACTCGCTAGTGCTGGCGCGCCCGCCCGCGGCCGGGCCTGACCAGTAGCGCGAGCAGCAGGGCCGAGAGCCCGCCTATCGCGCCGCTCACCACGAATGCCGTCGCCGCGCCCTTCCACTGCCAGAGCCCGCCCATCAGAAGCGAGGCCGGGAGCACCGTCACGCCGAAGGCCAGGTTGTAGAGGCCGTAGGCCGTGCCGCGCTGCTCGGGCCGCACAAGGTCTGCCACCAGCGCCTTCTCCGTCCCCTCGACCAGCCCGAAATAGACCCCGTAAACGAGGAACAGCGCCCACACTTCAACCGCCGACGAGACGTATGCGAAGCGCGCATAGACGGCCGCGTAGAGCAGCCACCCCGAGACTATCAGCGTCCGCCGCCCCAGCCTGTCCGACAAATCCCCGCCGACCAAAGAACTGCAAACCTTCGAGACGTGCAGCGCCGCCCAGAGCAGCGGTATCGCGGCGGCGCTCACCCCTGCCTCGCGCGCGCGCAGCAGCAGGAACGAGTCGGAAGAGTTCGACAGCGTGAAGAGCGCGAGTATGACGAGGAAGCGTTTGAAGTTGCCGTCGAACCCGCGCAGCGACAGACGCGGCGGGGGCTCGGCCGCCGCGCCCGTCCCGCGCGCGCGCGCCGTCTCGCGCACGAAGAAGACGGCCACGAGCACCGCCGCCAACGCCGGCACCGACGCTATCAAGAACATCGTCTTGTAGTCGGCCGCCGTCGGCGCCGCAGCGTTCGCCGCGACAAGAGACAGTATCGCGTACCCGATGACGGGGCCGACGACAGCCCCGGTGTGATCCATCGCGCGGTGGAAGCCGAAGGCGAGCCCGCGCTCTTCCGCTCGTGCCGAGTCGGCAATCATCGCGTCGCGCGGCGCGCTCCGCAGTCCCTTGCCGACGCGATCGGTCAAGCGTATGAAGAGCACTTGCGGCCAGGAGGTCGCGAACGCCAGCAGCGGCCTCATCAAGCTCGCGAGCCCGTAGCCGAAGACGACCAAGCCCTTGCGCCGGCCGCGCCTGTCGCTGAAGTAGCCCGATAAGAGTTTAAGAAGGCTTGAGACTGACTCGGCCCCGCCTTCGATGAGGCCGATGGCGAAGGGCGTGGCGCCCAGAGTGGCGGCGAGGAAGAGCGGCAGGAACGGGTAGATTATCTCGCTTGAGGCGTCGTTGAGCAGGCTGACGAGGCTTATGGCGACGACGTTGCGCGGCAGGCTCAGCGTCCGGCGCCAAAGGCCCGGCGTTGACTCGTCCATCCGGCGCGCGCTCACGCGCTCGTCAAACTGGTCGGCCGCGTCGGTGTCGGTCTCCCCCATGCTCTCGCGACGCCCTCGCGGTCTAGCGGGCCGGGCGCGAAGGGCGCGAGGCCGAGTTGCGGTTGCGGCCCCCCGAAGGCTCGGCGCCGCCCCCGAGCGGGTCGTACCACCACCACGCGACCGCCCCCGCCAGCAGAGCGAACAGCACGGCGCCCAGGACGGCCAGCCTTATAGCCATCCTCAGCACGCGCTTCACCACGAATAAGAAGACGCCGAAGCCGACCAGTGCGACGAGGGCGATGGCTACGATTTCCATAATTAGCTTTCGGCCTCCGGCGATTAGCTATCAGCAAGACCAAAGCTGAGAGCTAATCGCTGACCGCCGACCGCTCCTTTTTGTAACTTGCTCGAACGACCGTCTTGATGTTGCCGCGGACGTTGAAGTCGCCTTCGAGGTGTGCTTCGAGCGGGTCGCACGCGCGCACGAAGTCTTCGAGTATGACGTTGACGACGTGCTCGTGGAAAATCTTCACGTTTCTGAACGAGTTGATGTAGAGCTTCAGGCTCTTCAACTCGACGCAGCGCTCGTCGGGGACGTACTCGAGCCGGAACGTGGCGAAGTCGGGGAAGTCCGAGAAGGGGCAGACGCAGGTGAACTCGGGCAGCTCGAAGCGCACGCGAATCTCGCGCCCCTTGAACTCGTAGGGGAACGTGTCGAGCGGGTAGAGGTTCATCTCCTCGCGCGGCGTGGAACGGATGTCGAGGCCCTGCACGTTGAAGGGCTGCGGCGCCGTGTCGGTCGCTGACATAATGCTTTTACTCCTTGATTTCCTTTCGGCCGAATCTTAACCGAGCGCCCCGCCTTCTCCAAATTCACCAAGACGTACCCGAAAACCGAAGGCGGGCGCGCCGTCCACTTAAATTGGGGGAGGCCGCGACTGTGGCATCCCTCCTATTTTATCCCGGCGCGCGACGCTGAATCCGAACGCGCCTCAACGGCCGTAATTGTCTGCGTAACCTCGCCGCGATTTTAAACCCCCGGCGCCCGAGGGCGGCCGGCAGGAGGGAGCAGCATGGTGCGACGGACGACCTTTAAGACACTTTCACTCCTAACGCTATTGCTAGCGGTAAGCGTCGGCGCCGCGGCCCGTCAGGGCGGCGAGGCGCAGAAGTCGCTCTACGCGCGCCTGGGCGGCTACGACGCCGTCGCCGCCGTCGTTGACGACTTCGTCGGGCGCCTCATCGCCGACAAACAGTTCGAGCGCTTCTTCGCGGGCCACAGCAACGACTCGAAGAAGCGGATACGCCAGCACATCGTTGACCAGTTCTGCGCGGCGGCGGGCGGCCCATGCGCCTACACGGGCCGCACGATGCGCGCCTCGCACGAGGGGCTGGGCATAAGCGAGGCCGAGTGGGACGCCGCCGCAAAGCACCTCGTCGCCGCGCTCGACAAGTTCAAGGTCGGCGAGCGCGAGAAGAAGGAGCTGCTCGACTTCGTCACGGCCCAGAAGGCCGACATCGTGGAGAAGAAGTGAGGCGGGCGCGGGTTAAAAAGAGAGGGTTGGCGACGGCGGCGCCGTCGCCAACCCTCGACGCAACTTCGCCCCTTAGTCCTGCCGGTTGGCGTTGGCCGGGGCCGACTTCTTGGCGCGGCGTATGAGCGCCTTGTCGTAGATGCGCTGCACCATCCGCAGGTGCTCGCGAAGCGTCGGGAGGATGGCCGAGGCAAGCTCGCGCGCCCCGGCGTCGGCGCCGCGCGCGGCCTCGCGCTCGTAGAGCGCTATGTCCTTCTTGTGATCCTTAATCATCACGCGGACGAACTCGCTGTCGAAGCGCTCGCCCCGCAGCGCCGCCAGCCTGTCAACTTCCTTCCTATGCTTTGAGTCGAGCGACTGCGGCAGCGCCATTCGCCGCTCCTGCGCGAACTTGGCGAGCGCCTCGTTGGCCTTCGTGTGGTCTTCGACGAGCTTGCGCGCGAACGCCTTGATCTCCTCGCTCGCCGCGCGCTCCGGGGCGAGCCGACCCATCTCGACCTCCATCGCCCCGCTCATCGCCGCCTCGGCGAGGAAGCGCTCGTCCGCCGAGCCGGCGGCGGCCGCGTGCCCTGCGTGGGCCTCGGCGTTAGCGTTCGCGCCGACGTTCGCGTTCTGCTGCGACTCGGCCGAGTTGGCGTTCTGTGCCCCGACGGCGGCGATGCGTGCGGCGCTGCGAGCGGCGAGCGCGAACGCGAGCGCCCCGCACGCCGTGATGAACGTGAGGGTGACCAGCACCGACCAGGTCTTCTTCATAGCTTTTATGCCCCCGCGCCGCTCGCGCGCCGCATCGAGGTCATGCGCTCGTGGGCCTGCTTGACTTCGGTGAACTGCCGCTCGACTATCGCGCGCACGCCGGCCGGCATGTCAACGCCGAGCGCAGAGCGGTAGCTGGCGAGCGCCGCGCCCTCGCCGCGCTCGCACTCCTCGAGAATCGAGGCGTCGTCGCGGCCCGTCGCGGCCGCCTTCACTTCCATCCAGCCGCGGTGCACTGCGCCCGTGACGCTGCCCGAGTCGGCGGCCTCGCCGCCGAGGCGGCGCACCTCGTCCCGCAGCTCGCCGGCGAACGCCGCGCGCTGCTGCGAGTAGGTCGTGAAGAGCGACTTGAGCTCTGCGCTCTCCGCCGCGTCGGCCGCCGTGGCGAAGCCGTGCTGGCCGTCGCGGCAGGCCGATATCAAGCCGTTGAGCGTCGAAATGACTTCTGAGTTGCCCGACATACCTTCCCCCTTGCGGCCGCGTTTAGAACTGCCGCGGCCACGCCGCGCGCGCCGGCCGCGACGGGCGGCCGATCGCGAATATCTTGACGAGCGCCACCCCCGCGACGAAGCCGCCTATGTGCGCCGCGTAGGCCACGCCGCCCGCCTGCGAGCCGCCGCCCAGCATGCCGAGCCCGTTGATTAGCTGGAAGACGAACCAGAGCCCTATGGCCGCGTAGGCCGGCACCTCCGTCAGGAAGCCGCGCAAAACGATTGCGCGCACGCGCCTGTGCGGGTGCAGCAGTATGTAACCGCCGAGCACGCCCGAGATCGCGCCCGACGCGCCGAGGCTCGGTATGTACGAGCCCGTGTTCGTCAGAACGTGCGCGAGCGAGGCGAGCACGCCGCACAGGAGGTAGAAGACGAGGTAGCGGGCGTGGCCCAAGTCGTCCTCTATGTTGTCGCCGAAAATCCAGAGGTAGAGCATGTTGCCGAACAGGTGCGCGAACCCGCCGTGCATGAACATCGAGGTCAGCAGCGTCAGATAGACGGAGATGGGCGTCGGCTGCAAGGGTATGCGGCCGACGGGGTCGCCGCTTATCGGGTCTTGGACGAGGACGGGCCCCGCGATGTCCCTGCCCGTCACTATCTCCTGCGGCACGGTCGCCCAGGCGTAGGTGAACTGCTCGTTCGAGCCGAGCCCTTGGAAGAGCACGAAGACGAGTATGTTAGCGGCGAGCAGGAAGTAGTTGACGTAGGGCGTCGTGCCGCGGTCGCTGTTGTCGTCGCCGATGGGAAAAATCATTCCGACGCCTTCCTCCCCGCAGAGGGGTTCCTGAGAGACGGCACCACGCCCTGTCGCCCGGGCCGCAAGCTTCTGACAGTCGTCTCCCGGAATTGTTGCGGGAGTGTCAAGAACAGTTAGCAGCCATCATCAAAGACGAAAGCTGATTGCTGATAGCTGGCACCCGACTGCTAATCAAGTATGTCGTGGCTGCTCGGGCCGCTGGCGACGACGCCGCGGCGCTCTAGCTCCGGGACGTGCGGCTTGAGAAGCTCGTAGCCCTCGCTGCGGGCGACGTAAGTTGCGGCCGTGATGTCGCCCGTGACGTTCAGCGTCGTGCGGCACATGTCTAGTATCCGGTCAACGCCGAGGATGATCGCGATTAGCGCCGTGGGGATGTTGTAGGTGGCGAGCATAAGGATTATGAAGGGTATCGAGCCGGACGGGACTCCGGCCGTCCCTATGCCGCCGAGAATGGCGAAGTAGGCGATGCCTAGTTGCTGGCCGAGCGTCAGGTCAACGCCGGCGAGCTGCGCGAGGAAGAGGACTGTCACGCCCTCGTAGAGCGCCGTGCCGTTCTGGTTGGCGGTCGCGCCCACCGTGAGGACGAAGCTGTTTATCTCGCGCGGCACGCCCAGATTCTCCTCCGAGACCCGAAGCGCCGTCGGGAGCGTGGCGTTCGAGGAGGAGGTCGAAAAGGCCGTGAGCATCACCGTCTTGATGCGGCGGAAGAACTCCATCGGGCTTATGCGCGAGAGCAGATAGACCGAGAGCGAATAGACGCCGAACATGTGGAGCGCGAGGCCCAGAAGCACCGTCGCCACGAACCACGCGAGCGCCGTAAGCAAATCGAGCCCGAAGCGCGCCGTGTTGTTGAACAGGAGGCACGCGACGGCGAACGGCGCGAGCTTCATTATGATGTCTATTATCTTGGCCGAGATTTCGAACAGCGCCTGAAGCCCGCGCAGCAGCGGCGCGGCCACGTCCGTGGGGATCAGTGTGGCGGCTATGCCGAGGAGCACCGCGAAGAACATCAGGTGCAGCATGTCGGGCGTGTCGGTCTGCCGCTCCTCGCCGGCCCTTATCCCCGCGACCGATGCGACGGGGTTGACGGGCGTGATGGTCTTTACGACCTGCATGAGCGGCGAGTCGGTCGTCGCCGTCTTCGTCGCGTCGGCCACGCGCTTCGAGGCGTCCGAGGCGTAGCGCGCTTCGAGGCCGGCGCGCGTCTCGGCGTCAACGCGCCTACCCGGCCGCAAGGTGTTCGCCAGCGTGAGCCCTATGACGACCGAGATGCCGGAGATGACGAACGTGTAGGCGAAGGCCTTGAGGCCGACGCGGCCGAGCCTGCGAACGTCGCCTATCCCCGCGACCCCGACGACGAGCGACGAGAAGACGAGCGGCACGACGACCATCAGGAGCAGCCGCAGGAAGAGTTGCCCCACGGGCTCCGTGATGTTGCTTATCGCCCACGCGACGCCGGGGTGCGAGCCGCCGAGCAGTTGGTTCGCCGCCACGCCCGCCGCGACGCCTACGCCGAGACCGATGAGTATGCGCGTGTGCAGCGGCATCCCGCGCGGCCTGTCGGGCGTCGCGTCCTTCAGGTCGGTCGTCAGCTCGCGCTCGTAGGCGTCCCTCCCGGTCGCGCCCCTCTCGTCTTTGTCAGGCATGACTCTCTAAAGCGGCGACGCTGCCCGCCGTCACCTCCCCCATTTGAGCTTGTTGCGCAGAACGTCGAAGTAGTTGCGCGTGCTGGCCTGTATCAGGTTGAAGGTCGTGCGGCTCTTGCGGACTTTGACGCAGTCGCCGTACTCGAGCGCCATGCCGACCTGCCCGTCGAGCGTGAGCGCGACCTCCTCCTCGGGCGTCTTTAAAATAAGCTCGAACTCCTCGTCGTCCGGCAGCACCAGCGGGCGGTTCGAGAGTGTGTGCGGGCAGATGGGGGTGACGACGACGGCGCCCATCGAGGGGTAGATGACGGGGCCGCCGGCCGAGAGGCTGTAGGCCGTCGAGCCCGTGGGCGTCGAGATTATCAGCCCGTCGGCCCTGAAGCAGTTGACGAACCTCCTGCCCGCCCACGTCTCTATCTCGATGATGCGCGCCAGCGCCGACTTCGAGATGACCACGTCGTTTAAGACGCGGTCGTGCATGAGCTTCTCGCCGCCGCGGAAGACCTCGGCCGCGAGCATGAGCCGCCGGTCGTAAGTGAACGCGCCCGCGGCGACCGACTCAAGGGCCGGCACCATCTCCTCCACGGTGTAGTCCGCGAGGTAGCCGAGCGTGCCGAAGTTTACGCCGAGGACGGGGGTGCCGTGGTCGCCTATCATGCGCGCGGCGGCGATCATCGTCCCGTCGCCGCCGAGCACGGCGACGAGGTCAACCGTCTTCACCATCTCGTCGTGCGAGACGGTCTCGACGGCGCAGCCCGTCTCCTCCATCACCCGCTCGCGCTCGAGGCGCGGCCCGCCCACGACCGCTATCCCGCGGCCCGCGCACCACTCGGCCAGGCGGCAGATGGTCTTCAGCGCGTCGGGCTGGCTCGGCTTGACGAGCACGCCGACGCGGCGGACGGCAAGCGACTCCATAAGACAGTAGGCAGAAAGCAGAAGGCAGAAGGCAGAAGAAGAAACTTCTTCGCCTAAAGGTAAAGCCTTGAATTACGACGGAAAACTTGGCCGGATGATAGCCGCGCGCGCGGCGGGGTGTCAATAAAACGTCGGGCGCGGGCGCGCGCCCGTCACTTTCTTGAGCGTTCGAGCGTGCGTGTGGTGTGCTCGGTGACGGAAGGGGCGGCCGAGAGCGGGTTGAACTGTGCCGCGCCCAGCTCGTTCGTCGCGGGGCGGCCCAACTGCTGCGGCTGTTGCTGCTGCGCGGGGGGCGCGCCCAGGTAGCGCGGGCCTGTGAGCACGCGCGACCAGAGCCAGACGAGCATCGCGACGCTCCCGAGCAGTATGAACGTGCCGGAGATTAAAACCATCTTCATAACGTCCGGCGGCAGGCCGCTGTGCTTAAGCTCGTTGACGGCCGTGAGCAGGAGCCCCATGCCGATGACGATGACGAAGAGCATCGTGGTGCCGACGGCCCACGCCGTGCGCGGCGTGAGCGCGGGGGCAGCGGGGGGCAGCGGCTGCGCGGGGGCGAGAGGGTTGAGGTTGCCGCCGCAGCGCTTGCAGTAGTTAAGCTCGGGCGCGGACTCGTTGCCGCAGTGTGGGCAGAACATGCTCCCTCCGTCCCCTTCGTGCGAATGGTTGTTGCTAAGCCGTCTGAGGCAGGCGCCGTTGTTCTCTGCGCCCGCTCCCGTTTACGCGCGCAGCACGGGCAAAGTTCTGTTCTTGAACGGCGTGCGTCGTGACTCCCAGACGCGCGCCAGCCGCCCAAGCTCCGAGCCGTCCGAGTAGGGGTCAACGAGCGTCAGCCACACGGGCGTCGGGAGCCACGCCCACGCCGCGCCGTAAACTTCCGTGTTGAGGCGCTCGATGCGCCGCTCCTCGCGCCACTGGATTGACGCGGGCGGCACGTCCTCCCAGTTGTCGTAGCAGGCGTGCTGCACGCACGGCGCGGGCTTGGCGCGCTGGTGGACGAGACAGCCCCGGCCCGCGATGAAGAGTGGGCAGGAGTACGTCCGTGCGAAGGTGTCACCCGCGGCCGCGAGGCCGTAACGCCGTACCGCCTCGCGCGCCCGCGCATAGACGGCGCGCCTCTCATCTTCGGTCAGTCGCGGCGTGCGCGCTAGGGTGTCGCGGATGGCTACGGCTTCGAGGCGTGTGACGTGGACGTTCACGAAGTGCGCGTCCGTGCAGCAGGCGCCCGGCGTCGGGCACGTGCGGCAGTCGCGCGCCCTGTGCTCGTAGCCGAGCTTGATGTGAGTCTGGAACGCGGCCTTCCCGCGCCTCAGCCGCGCCAGCCCCTCCGCCTCCGTCAGTCTTCTCATCTCTTCTCGTAGAGCGCCAGAAACTCGCGGTTGCCGTCTGCGCCGCGTATCGGCGACTCGGTGACACCAAGGACGTTGAGGCCGAGCGCGCGCGCGCAGGCGCCGACCTCCTCGACTGCGCGCTCCTGCTGCGAGGGGTCTGTGACGATGCCGCCCTTGCCTACCTGCCCGCGCCCCACCTCGAACTGCGGCTTGACGAGCACGACGACGCGCCCGCCGTCTTTGAGCAGCGGGACGACGGCCGGCAGCACCTTCGTCGCCGAGATGAAGGACAAGTCCATGACGGCGAGGTCGAACCGCTCGGAGAAGTCGGCGGGCGTGAGGTGGCGCGCGTTGACGCCCTCGCGGGATTCGACGCGCTCGTCCGTGCGCAGCCGCCAGTCTATTTGGTTGTGGCCCACGTCCACGGCGACGACGCGCAGCGCGCCGTGCTGGAGGAGGCAGTCTGTGAAGCCGCCGGTCGAGGCGCCGACGTCTATGCAGACCAGCCCCGTCGGGTCAACGCCGAACTCCCGCAGCGCCTTTTCGAGCTTGAGCCCGCCGCGGCCCACGTAGCGCGCGGCCGGGTCGCCCGCGCCTTTGACGCGCAGCGGCGCGTCCGGCGGGTAAGTCTCCGAAGGCTTCTCGACGCGCTGCTCGCCGACGAGCACCACGCCCGCCATCACGAGCGCCTGCGCGCGCGCGCGAGAAGGCGCCATGCCCCGCTCCACCAGAAGCTTGTCAACGCGCTCGCGCCGCATGCGCGACATGATAAACGATGAGCGGGAAAGAAGTCAGAAGGCAGAAGGCAGGAGTCAGAAGAAAGACCTTCCTCCTTATTGGGGCTGGCCTTCGAAGATGCCGCGGACGCGGTCAACGACGCGGGACTGCTGGCGCTCGGCGCGGCGTGCGGCCCGGCGCTCGGCGCGGCGCTGTTCGCGGCGGGTGGGGTAGATGATTGAGTCAACGCGGCGCGCGGCGAGGCCGTCGTCATCCTCGTCGCGGGCGTCGTTTTCATGTTCGCCCTTCTTACCGCGCTTGCGGGTGGCGTCGGGCGCGGGCTGGCGGTCGGCCGCCGGCTTTACTTCTGGGGCGGGCTTCGGCGCCAGGCGCTCTTCTTTCGCTTCAGTCTCGGCGTCGGGCGCGGGCGGTTCGGCAGCCTCGGCCGGCGCCTCGGGCGAGGGCTCCGCGAACGCGGCCTGTGAAGTCTCGGCGGGAGCCGCGGGCTGTTGTTCGGTGGCCGTCTCCGCGGGCGGCTGTTGCGGCGCCCTCCGGCCCTTCTGGTACAGGTACAGGCCGGCTCCGCCGATGACGCTCCCGGCGAAGGCCGAGACGAGCACGAGCACGAGCAGCCAGGAGCGGCGCGGTGCCGCGGGCGTCGGCGCGTGAACGGGCGCGGCTTCGTCGGCTCCCGCCCCCGGCCCGACGTCGGCGAGCGGCACGACGGGCTGAGCGAGCACGGTCTCTTCTTCGCCGAAGCGCGGCGTGACGAGCGTGGCTTCCGGGTCTTCGCCTTGCGCGGGTTGTTGAAAGTCTTTCATCGGCTCTCCGAAATTCGGCCCCCGCCTTCTCGAACAACCGGGCTGTTTCCGCAGCCGGGCGGGAAGAGCGGAGGCCGCAAGTTTACAACGCTTTGATGCTTCAGGGTGGGCGACCGGGTTCGCAAAAAGATTACAAATTAGTTGCGTTTGGCGGGACGCGATTAAATAATTGTCGGGTGAGGATGACCAAGTTATTGATAACAGGCGGCAGCGGATTTGTCGGAAAAAACCTGGCTGAATTCTTCGCCCCCCGGTGCTCGGTCGTAACGACTTACCTGAGCGCGCCCCCGGCCCCCGATTCACCCGCACAATCAATCCGGTCGGACGTCACAGACCCGGAGGCGACCCTCTCCGCCCTCAAGCAGGTGTCGCCGGACGTGGTCATCCACGCGGCCGGCAACAAAAACGTCAGGTTTTGTGAAGACCACCCGGGCGAGGCTTACAGGGTGAACGCCGGCGGCGCGCAGAACGTCGCGCGCGCATGCCGCCGCGTAGGTGCGAGGATGATTTACCTCTCCACGGATTTGGTCTTCGCCGGCACGGACGGGAACTATAAGGAACGCGACGAGCCGCGCCCCGCCTCCGTTTACGGCGAGAGCAAGCTGGAGGGCGAGAGGCTGGCCCTTGAAGAGTTGGGCGACGGGCTCGCCGTCTGCCGGGCGGGCGGAATTTACGGCAAGGGGTCGCCTCTGCTAAGTTGGCTCGCGGCCGAGCTCGGCGCCGGACGCCGCGTGGACTGTTTCGCGGACGTGTTCAACACGCCGACCTACGCGGAGAACCTGGCGGAGATGCTGGAGGCCGTCATGGCGAAGCGCCTCTCCGGGGTGTTTCACACGGCCGGGCGCGAGCGCGTCAGCCGCTACGGGTTTTTTCAGTCATACGCCCGCGCCTTCGGCCTCGACCTCGATTTGCTCACCCCCGTTTCGCGCGAAGGGCGGGAGGCGGGGGCTTTACTTCAGCCGGACTCTTCGCTGTCAACGGGGCAGACCGCCGGGAGGCTAGGGGTCGCGTTCAACTCCGTGGGCGAGGGCTTCGCCCGGCTGAAGGCGCGCGGAGGCGTTTAGTGCAGAGACTTTCCCCTTACGTATCAAGGCAGGACGAGCGCGGCGGGTTCTGGGGAATCACGCAGGAGGGCTGGGCCGAGGTCAACTTCATCGAGACCGCGGCGGGGCAGGTGCGCGGCAACCACTACCACAAGGAGACGCGCGAGCTTTTCTTCATCATCTCCGGCGAGATAGACATCGTCGTTGAAGACCTACGCTCGGGCGAGCGCACGGAGATGTCCGTCACGAAGGGCGACATCTTCATCATAGAGCCCTACGAGCTGCACACCTTCCACACCAAGACCGACGCCCGTTGGATAAACATGCTCTCCAAGCCGCACGACCCCGAAAACCCCGACTTCCACCAGCCCGACAAGAAAAGCTGAACTCAATCGAAGATTGACTATTCCCTCAGCGAGTCGTTGATGACGCGCCCGATGACCTCGCGCGTGAAGTTCTCTTCGATGTGACGGCGGCCCGCGCCCGCGAGCCTCTGCCAGAGCGCGGCGTCGCCGTAGAGCCGCACGACCGCCTCGGCGAAGTCCCCGGCCCCGTCCGCAATCAAGACCTGCTCGCCCGGCGTGAAGCCCCAGCCCTCGGCCCCTATGGTCGTCGTGACTACGGGGAGGCCGTATGAGAGCGCCTCGCCTATCTTGCCGTTGACGCCCGACCCGAAGCGTATGGGCGCGACGAAGACGCGGCAGCCGTGCACGAAGGGGACGAGGTCGGGGACGTAGCCGAGCACGCGGACGCCACGCGTGGCGTACTCCGCGAACTCCGCCGGCGCGCCGCCGCCGACGACCAGCAGCTCCACCCCCGCGAGAGACTCCCGGACTAGCGGCATCACTTCGCGGGCCATGAAGAGCACGGCGTCCACGTTCGGGCGGTGGGCGAAGCTGCCGACGAAGAGCAGGTGATCGCGCGCGCCGAAGGGCGGCCCCGGCTCGTGCAACTCGTGGATGGTCGGGACGACGACCGAGGGGACGCCCGGCGCGACGCGCTCCATGATCTCCTTGTCGTTGCGCGAGCCGCACCAGATGAGGTCGGCGGCGCGGGCCGTGCGCGTCTCCATGCGGCGATACTTTTCGGCCTCGCGCGCCGCGCGCTCGTCGCCCGTCAGCGCGGCCTCGCGCGTCGCGCGCAGGTGGTGCACGTCGAGCATGTCATAGACGATCTTCAGCCCCGGCGCGGCGCGGCGCACCGGCCCGAGCATGGCGGCGGCGACGGCCGGGCGGCTCAGCACCGCCGCGCGGAACTTGCGGCGGCGGAGCAGCCGCTTGAAGTCGAGCGCGCCCGCCGTCTCAATGCCCTCGCGCCAGAGCAGCTTCTCGTACTCGGGCCGCGCGAGCTTGCCCGTCGCGACGAAGACCGGGTGCGCCCACTCGGAGAGAGCACGCAGTATGTGCATCATGCGGGCGCTGCCGGCGTCGCGGTCTGGCGTCGGGATGAGGTCGTCGAAGACGACGACCTGCGCAGCCCACTTCCTGTTGGCCGCGGCCTCTTCGTCCGCCCCCCCCCGCGCCGCATGCTCTCGTTCGAGCGCCCCGCGCCACTTGTCGCAGAACTTCTCGCGGCCGGCGGCCGTCGTTGTCTCCGCCCGGTGGCTTACGGCGCGCGAGAGCGGCTGGTAGATCACCTTGAAGCCGAGCGAGCGCAGGCCCATGCAGAGGTCTGCGCCCCCGTAGCCGGCGGGCGCGAAGAGCGGGCCGAAGCCGCCGAGGCTCTCGAACAACTCCCTGCGGACGAGCAGCGAGGCGCCCGAGCAGTAGTCAACCTCGCGCGCGAACGAGAAGCGCCGGTCGTCGGGCGAGCCGCCCGAGCCGTAGCGCGTCAGCTCGCCGTCGCGCCAGATGACGCCGCCCGCTTCGAGCAGGCGCCCTTCGGGGCCGAGGAGCATGGAGCCGACTGCGCCCGCGCCCGCGTCGCGCTCGGCCGTCTCGACGAGCTGCCTGAGCCAGCCGGGCTCTACGACCGCGTCGTGGTCGAGGAAGACGAGGTGGCGGCCGCGCGCTTCGGCCGCGCCGCGGTTGCGGGCTCCCGCGGGGCCGAGGGGCTCTTCGCTGCGTATGACGCGGGCGAGGCCGCCGAAGTGTGAGAGCAACTCGCGCGTCTCGCCGGTCGTGGCGTCATCAACGACGATTATTTCGGCGTCCCCGAAGTCAACCTCGCGCAGGAGCGAGCGCAGGGATTGGAAGGTGCGCTCGCTCCCTCCGGAGGCCGTGACGATGACGGAGGTGCTGACGGGGCGGTCGGCGGAGCTTTCTTCTTTCGCGCGTGTCAGGAGGAGGAAGTCGGCCGCGCCGAAGGGCTCGACGCGCGGGGGCCGCGGGCGCACGCCCCAGTCCCGGCGGAGGTCGAGGCCGTTGGCGGCTGCGCTCTCCAGGACGCGCCCGGCGAAGTCGTAGGCGCGCGCCGAAAGCCTTACCGCCGCGCCGAGCGTGCCGAAGGCGAGGCGCTTGAGCGCGAGCCTCAGCGACAGATTTTCGCGTAGCCTCTCTCTCAACAACGGGCGAGACCTCCCGCGCGTCGCGGCGCGCCGTTACGGGGTCGCTTCCGGGCGCGTCTCCCATTCGAGCAGCGGGCGGACGACGCCGGGCATCGGGCCGAGGTAGTCGCCGCGGGCCGAGTCGCCCTCCTGCCGGTCAACGACCTGGAAGGCGACGGCGTTCTCCTCGCGCGCGTGCGTGACGGTGGAGGGCGAGTGCGACATCACGGAGACGTGCGCGACGAGGCTGCCCTCGGCGAGCAGGTTTCCGGGGACGCGCACGGCGCTCGTGTAGCGGCCCGCGGGGCGCTCGCGGCGTCGCCACTCGGAGCCGGTGTCGTGCGTCGTAAAGACCTCCGTGCCTTCCTCGTTGTAAAGCTCGACGACGGGCAGCAGCGCGTGGCCCGCTTCGAGCACGTCGTATGTGATCTCGATTCGGAAGGGGCGGCGTATGTCAACGGCCGCGGCGGTCTCGCCGCTCTCGTCGGCGACGCGCACGCGCCGCAGCCTCACGACCGTGCCGCCGGGCGCCTCCTCGTCGCCCCACTCGCGCAGCGCACCTGTCTTCCAGCCGGAGCTAAGGTAGCGGTTGACTATCTCGTGCGGCCCGCCGTCGGCCACGACTCGGCCCGCCTCCATCAGCACCACGCGCCGGCACAGCCGCGTTACGGCCGGCATGTTGTGCGAGACGAAGAAGATGGTGCGGCCCTGCCGGCGTATGTCGTGCATCTTGTCGAGGCACTTCTGCTGGAACGCTGCGTCGCCCACGGCCAGCACCTCGTCCATGATGAGGATTTCGGGCTCGAGGTGCGCGGCGACCGAGAAGGCGAGGCGGACGTACATGCCCGAGGAGTAGCGCTTGACGGGCGTCTCGACGAACTTCTCCATCTCGGCGAAGGCGACTATCTCGTCGAACTTGCGCCGAATCTCCGCGCGCCGCATGCCGAGTATGGCGCCGCTCAGGTAAACGTTCTCACGGCCCGTGAGGTCTGGGTGGAAGCCGGTGCCGACTTCGAGGAGCGAACCGACCCTTCCCGTAATCTCGACGCTCCCCGTCGTCGGCCGCGTCACGCGCGAGAGGATTTTCAGCAGCGTTGACTTGCCCGCGCCGTTGTGGCCGATGATGCCGATTAGCTCGCCCTGTTCGACCTCGAAGCTCACGCCGCGCAGCGCCCAGAGAGTCTGGTAGTCGCCGCCGCGGCCGCCCAAGCGCTTGAACGGCGCCGTGATCGCCCCGCCCACCAGCTCGCGGAAGGTCATGTAGCCGGGGTGCAGCCCGCCTATGCGGTAGCGCTTGCTCACGTTCTCGATTCTGACGACTGTCGGCGGCATCACTCAGATAACGTCTGCGAAGGTGTCTTCGAGGCGGCGGAAGACGTAGAGGCCCGCGACGACGAGCAGGGCGGCCCAAGCGGCCGAGGCGGCGACGAGCGGCCAGTCGAAGGGCCGCCCCGTCACGGACGAGCGGAAGCCCTCGACCGCCCCGGCCAGGGGGTTCGCGAATAGAATCCAGCGCCACCCGCTCGGCACTAGGCTCGAAGGGTATATGACTGGCGAGGCGAACATCCAGAACTGCATCACGAAGGGGAGCGCGTGCCGGAGGTCGCGGTACTTCACCGTGAGCGCCGAGACCAGCACGCCCGCCCCCAAAGCTAACGCCGTCGTCAGCAGGACGAAGGCCGGCAGGAGCACCAGGCCCCACGTCGGCGTCGCGCCGTAGTAGGCCGCGAGCGCGAAGAGGAGGACGGAGGCTATCCCCATGTCAACGAGCCCCGCGCCGACCGAGGCCGCCGGGATGAAGAGGCGCGGGAAATAGACGCGGGTTACGAGGTGCGAGTTGTTGACGAGGCTGTAGGTGCCGGTCGCGACCGAGCTTGAGAAGAACGTCCAGACGAGCAGCCCCGAGTAGGCGAAGAGCGGGTAGGGGACTTCGCCCGTGTCGAGCCGCGCGAACTTGTTGAAGACGAGCGTGAATATCAGCATCGTCATCAACGGCTGTATGACGGCCCAGGCGGCGCCCATGAGCGTCTGCTTGTAGCGAACCTTTATGTCGCGCAGCGTCAGGAAGTAGAGAAGCTCGCGGTAGGCCCAGAGGTCGCCGAGGTTGAGCGTGACGCCAGCCTCCTCCGACTCTATGCGGACGCGCGGGAGGCCGTGCTCGTGCTGCGGGGCGGAGGGGCGCTCGGCCGCGAGGCCGCGGGGCGCGCTTTCGCCTGTCTTAGAGTTCATCCGGTTCGGGCCCAAGACGGGAGACTTTAGCCTATCCGGCCTGCTTTCGTCACACTTCGACGCGGCCGTGGCGCCCGTAGGCGCGCAGCTCGGCGCGCGCGCGGCGCCGCCTCAAAAGGCCGGCCGGGGCGAACAGTCGCAGGGCCGCGCGAGCGACCGAGCGGGCCGAGGGCGCCGCGCGAAGGTTTTGCGTAAAGAGCCGGAGCGCCGTCCGCTTGTCGCCGAGGCGGGCGAAGTCTTCGGCGCGCGTGAACCTTACGCGCGAGGCGAGGCGCTCAATTTCGTCTTCGCCCAGGCCCTGCGACGGGAGCACGCGGCGCTGCGCCGCGAGGTGCTCTTCGAGCATCATCAGCTGGTCGCGGCTCGTGTTCGACGAGTGGCGGCGCCACGCGGCGAGCGGCCGCGGGTCGAAGGCGAACTCGCCCTCGGCCGCGAGCCGCAGGTAGAGCTCGTAGTCTTCGAGCCGCGAGCCTTCGCGCCAGCCGTGGCGCGCGAGCGCGTCGAGGCGGTGCACGACGGTCGGGCTCATCGGCGCTATGGTCTCCCGCAGCATCGCGCGCGCGTCGCCGTCGGCGTAAGAGGCCCAGTCGGCGGTCGAGCCGACGACGCGGTTCTCTTCGTCAATCAGAAGGCAGTGGCCGTAGGCGAGCACGGCGCCGGGGCGCGCACCGAGCGCGCGCACGCGCGCCGCGAGGAAGCCGGGCAGCCAGAGGTCGTCGGAGCCGAGGTAAGCGAAGTAGCGCCCCGAGGCGCGCGAGAGCCCGTC
>DASPKR010000253.1:0-5428 GCA_035627975.1 Pyrinomonadaceae bacterium
CCTCTCTCCTCCCGCGCGCGTGCGGATTGTAGAATGCGTGATGCGGATTGGAAAAGCGTATCGTGCGGCTGTTATGATTCGGCGCCGGTCTGCTCTGCTTTGAAAGATGGCTACCTCTGACAAGTTCATCAAGGAGAGAAAGGGCGCGTGGCAGCGTCTGGAGGATTTGCTGACGCTGCTCGACCGCTCCTCCCTGCGCCGCCTGCACCGCGAGGAGGTGCGTGAGTTGGGGCGCATATACCGCCGCACGGCCTCGGACCTTGCGATTGCCCGCGCCGAGTCGCGCGACCCGCGGCTGGTCAACTACCTCAACAGCCTCGTCATACGCGCGCACGGCCGCATCTACCGCGCCGACTCGTCCGAGGGCCGAAACCGCCTGCGCCGCTTCTTCGCCCGCGACTTCCCCCGCGTCTTCCGCCGCACGTGGCGCTACACCGCGCTCTCCTTCGCCGTCTTCATGGTCTTCGCAACCTTCACCTTCCTCGGCACGTGGCGCGACCCCGAGTTCTCGGCGCTCGCCGGAGTCCCCCCGTCCGCACGCCAGAGGGTTTTAAGGCAGAAGCCGCGGTGGTGGGAGCGGATCAACCGCGCCAACCAGGTCGAGGGCGCGGGGATTGCTACCAACAACATACAGGTCACCTTCAACGCCTTCGCTTTGGGCGCGCTCTTCGGCCTCGGCACGCTCGCCGTGATGGCCTTAAACGGCGCGAGCATCGGCGCGTGGCTCGCGCTCACGCACCACGCCGGCTACTCGCACGAGCTCCTCACCTTCATGGCCGGCCACGGCGTCATAGAGCTCACCTGCATCTTCATCGCCGGGGGCGCGGGGCTCCTGTTCGGCACGGCCGTCCTCTTCCCCGGCGACCTATCGCGCCTCGACAACCTGCGCCTACGCGGCCGCGAGGCGATACAGCTCATCATGGGCTGCGTACCGCTGCTGGCAGTCGCGGCCGCCATCGAGGGCTTCATCTCGCCCGCGGCCATACCGCCCGCCATGAAGCTGGCCGTCGCCGCCGTCACGGGCGTCGCGCTCTACTCCTACCTACTGCTCGCCGGCCGCGACGAAGCCGCGGACGAGCGGGCCTGACTTTCCGGCTCAGAGCATCCCGCGCTCTTTGACGCGGATGTATGTCTCCAGGAGTGAGGGGACGAGCGCGGCGGTCGTCACGTCAAGCGCGAGGCCGCCCTGCGCCTCGACCAGTCGGAGCGCCGCCTCGCGCTGGTGCATTATCTCTTCGGCGACCGACTGCGCGAATAGGTCTTGGAAGGTCGCGGGCGCGTCGCGCACCGCCGAGCGCAGGTCGCGGTCGGCTATCGTCGTGACGAGCGGCAGGTGGCGAGGCCGCAGTATGCGGAGCGAGGTCAGAAGCTCGCGCGAGCCCTCCTCGTCCACGAGGTCTGTGAGGACGACGACGAAGGAGCGGCGCTTGCAGTTGGCGGCGACGAACTCGAAGGCGCGCGTGTAGGAGGGCTCGATCAGTTCGGGCTCGACGGCGTGCAGCGCTTCGAGCACGGCGTCGGTCTGCTCGCGGCCCCGCGCCGGGGGGACGTAGGACTTGACGCGGCGGCCGAAGACGACCAGGCCGGCGTGGTCGCCCGCCCGCGCGGCGGCGCTCATCAGGGCGAGCGCGGCGTGTATGGCCGAGTCGAACTTCGTCTCGTTCTCGACGCGCCCGGTCATCAGCCGTCCCGCGTCGAGCGCTATCAGCACGGTCTGGTCGCGCTCTATCTGATACTGCCGCGTCGTCAGCTTCCCCCTGCGGGCGGTAGCGCTCCACGAGACGTGGCGCAGCTCGTCGCCCGGCACGTACTCTCGCAGAGACTCGAAGTCGCGCCCCTCGCCGCGCCACGCCGCGCGCCGCTGCGCCGCGACGAGCGAGCGGGCGCCGAGCGCCTTCAGCTCCGCCTCGCGCGCGCGCCGCAGGTTCGGATAGACCTTCACCGTCTCGGGCTCGCCCGCGCGCGCCTCGCACCACACGAGCCCGAGCCGCGAGACGAAGCGCACGGCCACGCGCCCGAACTCGAAGCGCCCGCGCCGCGGCGGCCGGAGCGCATATTCCACCGAGCCGGCCTCCTGCGGCCCGAGCCTCAGCTCCGCCTCGCGGCTCGCGGCGAGCACAAGCTCGGGCGGGTGCTCGTCCTTTATCTTGAGCCTCAGGGCGCGCCGCGTGTGGTTGACGACGCGCACGCGCACCTCCGTCTCGGCCCCGATGTGGAAGCGCCCGCCAAGCTCGCGCGTAATCTCGACGCCCTCGGGCAGCCGGCTCGTGCGCGCGTCAACTATCGCGACGACGAGCAGCGCCAGGTCGTAAGCGAATGACGCCCAGCGCAGCCACGGCCGCCCCCACGAGAGCGAGAGCGGCACGAAGCCCGCGGCGAGCAGGAGGTAGAAGAGTTTGGTGAAGACGAAGCGCATGTGGATGTTCGCGCGGCGGCCGGAGGGCCTCAACCGGCCCCCCCTGCGTGCGCGTTCCAGACGTGCGTGGCGTAGAGCGTCGGGACGTGGTCTTCGAGGGCGCCGGGGATCAGGTTGACCAAGTGCGGCTTGAGCCTCCCCGTCGCGTCGAAGGGCAGCGTCAACGCGCCGCGCAGGAAATTGCCCACCCGACTCGCCAGCGACGGGCCGCCGCCGATCCGGCCGTCGGCGCCGATGTGCTTGAGCGCGCCGCCGTGCTCGTAGATGCCGGGAGGCGGTAGTGTCGTCACAACGTCCCTGTTGTTCACGAAGCGGTGGTGCTCGATGCCGGACTGCGAAAGGCGGCGGTCGAGGGCTCGGGCGAAGGCGCCGTCGCCCGCGCGCGGGCTGCCGAAAGTGTAGAGGCCGTCGAGGCGCTCGCACTTCGCGGCCGCGAGCGTCGCGAGCGCCGCCCCGAGGCTGTGGCCCGTCAGCCAGACCGTCACACGCGGGCCGAGGCCCGACAGGAACTCTCCCAGGCCGCCGCCCCAGACGCTGTCCACCGCCCTCTTGAACCCGTGATGCACGCGCCCGCCCAGGTCGGACTGGACGGGGAGGGCGTCGAAGTCTGTCAGCAGGTCGGCGAAGACCTCGCCGAAGTCTTCGCGGGGGCGTTTGCGCGGGCTCGTCTCAGTCCCCCTGAAGGCGACGACGGTGAAGCCTTCGGCGTTGACCGCGAAACACTGCGTACTGCCCTGGCTGAAGTCGGCCGTGCTGTTAAGCCCCGCCTTCGCGCCGAGCACCCTGCCGAACTCCGCGAAGTCCGAGTAGGCGAGCGTAGCGATCTCGCAGAGCCACCAGGCGTTGACCATCCTGAACTCTTTCGAGCCGCCGTCGAACGGGTGCGCGTCGGCGTTCTCGAAGTATCTGTAAACGGCCCCTTCGGGGTACGGCGGCCGGAGGTTGGCGAGGGTTATCTTCGGCGGCTCTTTTTTCCCGTCGGCCATCTGCTTTCACCTCCCGGCGAGTGAGGTCGCGCTCAGCGAGGCACTTCGACGGTGTTGAGAATGTCGGCGACGACGCTGTCGGGCGTCGCGCCGTCGAGCTCGGCCTCGGCGCGCAGAGAGAGGCGGTGGCGCAGCGCGGGCCGCGCGATGTCGCGCACGTCGTCGGGCGTGGCGAAGTCGCGGCCGCGCATGGCCGAGAGCGCCTTCGCGCACAGGAGGAGCGCGACGGCCGCGCGCGGGCTCGCGCCGTAGGCGACGGACGGGTGCTCGCGCGTGCGGCGCACGAGCTCGACCAGATAGCGCTGCACGCCGGGCTCCATGCGGGAGCGCCGGACTTCGGCGCGGCACTGCACGACGGCGTCGGGCTCGGGCAGAGGGCGTATGTCAATCTGCTCCAGCCGGCGCGCGCTGAAGCCCTCGTCCCAGTTGCCGACTATCCGCTCCTCCTCTTCGCGCGTCGGGTAGCCGATGATGATTTTAAGGAGGAAACGGTCGAGCTGCGCCTCGGGCAGAGGGTATGTGCCCTCGTACTCGATGGGGTTCTCGGTGGCGAAGACGGTGAAGACGGGCGAGAGCTTGTGAACCTCGCCGTCAATCGTCACCTGCCGCTCCTCCATCGCCTCGAGGAGCGCCGCCTGAGTCTTGGGCGGCGTGCGGTTTATCTCGTCGGCCAGGAGCACGTCCGTAAAGACGGGCCCGCGCCGCAAAGAGAACGTGGCCGTCGAGGGGTTGAAGACGTTCGTCCCCGTGATGTCGGAGGGCATTAGGTCGGGCGTGAACTGTATGCGGCTGAAGCCGGCGCCGACGATGCGCGCGAGCGTCTTGACCAGTAGCGTCTTGGCGGTTCCCGGCACCCCCTCGACGAGCGCGTGGCCCTCGGCCAGAAGGGCGACTAGGACTTGCTCGACCACGGCGTCCTGGCCGACGACGACTTTGCGCAGCTCCGTCTGTATGTGCTCGACTGTTGTGGGGACGTATTGAAGCATTTCAGATTTTTGATTTCAGATTCCGAGCGAAGACCGGCGAGTATGAAAGCACAGATAATCGCAAATCAAAAATCCCGAATCGAAAATTCCTTATCGCGCCTCGGCCTGCCGAATCTCGCGCGAGCGCATGAGAATGCCGAGGTCGCGCTCCAGCTCCCTCAAGCCCCGCGCGAGCGCCAGCGCCCTCCGCGGCGAGAGGGGCTGGCCCTGCGCCGCGGCCTCGCACTCGCGCAGAAGCTCTTCGATGGGCCGGGGGTCGCGGCCCGAGCGGGCGGCGACGCGCGCGGCGAGCTGTTCGGGCCGGGCGTCGGGCGCCGCCCCGGCGTAGCGCGCCAGCGCGCGCCGCGTGCGCGCGTAGATGTTCTCGACGGCGAGGTCGTATGCGCGGGCCCGCTGTTGCAGCTCGGCCATCGAGGCGACGAACTCGAGCTTCGAGCGCCGGTCAACGCGCGGCGCGGGGAGCGGTCGCGCGAAGCGCCGGCCGCGCGTCCAGACCACGGCGAGGACGATGACGCCGGCCTGCGCGAACATCCAGAGGATGGGCGTCCCGGCGAAGTAAGAGAAGAGCTCGTTGCGCGCGCCGCCGTAGCCCTGGTGGTACTCGTCGAAGGCGATGGGGCCGCCGCCGGAGGTTACGACGTTCGTGGCGAGGATGAGATTGTCCGCGCGGTTGATGCCGCCGTTCGAGACGATGTAGGGGTCGCTCAAGACGACTACGCGGCCGCGCCCGTATGCGTAGTCAACGAGGAGCGCGCCGGGGCCGTGCCGCCCGTCCAGCAGGTGCACGACGGGCGCCTGCGGCTCGTAGGGCGCCGCGGCCGGCGGCGGCTCGGAGCCCGGCCCGGTGCGCGCGGCCGGCGCGGGCGGGGGCGGCGGCTCCTCCTCGTCCTCCCAGAAAACTTCATCGTCCTCGCCTTCGTCCGGGTACGTAGGGGCGGGCGACGCGTCGGGCTTCGGCGGGGGCGGCTGGCCGTAACCGGACCCCAGCACTTCGGCCTCCGCTACTTGCAGGCGCGCGGCGAAGCGCGAGCGCGTCACGT
>DASPKR010000254.1:0-4435 GCA_035627975.1 Pyrinomonadaceae bacterium
GGCGCGAAGCTGACCGCGACGATTCTGCGCGAACTGGAGCGCCGGGGCGGGCGCTACGGGATGGTCACGATGTGCGTCGGCGGCGGCATGGGCGCCGCCGGGATTTTCGAGAGACTTTAAAACCGAGACGGAAAGGAGCACCTTATGTCTGCCGTGGCCGAAGATAAAAAGGTCGTAGTGGGCGGGAGTTTTCTCATCGAGGAGCGCGCGCCCGGGGAGGTCTTCACCCCCGAAGACTTCACCGAGGAGCACCACATGATAGCCGACACGGCTCGGCAGTTCATGGACAACGAGGTGCGCCCGCGCATGGACGAGCTTGAGAAGACGAAGGACTGGTCTGTGGCGCGCGAACTCGTCCGGCAGGGCGCCGAGCTAGGGTTCGTCGGCGCGACGCTCCCCGAAGAGTACGGCGGGCTCGGCATGGATCAGGTGACGGGCGCAATCATCGGCGAGTACCTGGGCCGCTCGGCCTCCTTCGCCACGACGATGGGCGCGCAGGGCGGCATCGGCCTCCTGCCAATCGTCTATTACGGCACCGAGGAGGCGAAGCGCAGGTACATCCCCCGCATCGTCACCGGCGAGCTGATAACGGCCTACGCACTGACGGAGGCAGGCTCCGGCTCCGACGCCCTCGCAGCCAAAGCGACCGCGCGCCTGAGTGAAGACGGCACGCACTACGTGCTCAAGGGCGAGAAGATGTGGATCACGAACGGCGGCTTCGCCGACGTGTTCGTCGTCTTCGCGAAAGTTGACGGCGACAAGTTCACCGGCTTCATCGTGGAGCGGCAGGAGGGCCTACAGAACGGCGCCGAGGAGCACAAGATGGGCATCAAGGCGTCCTCGACCACGGCGCTCGCGCTCGACAACGTGAAGACGCCGGTCAGTAACCTCCTCGGCGAGGTCGGCAAGGGCCACAAGATAGCCTTCAACATCCTCAACATCGGCCGCTTCAAGCTCGGCGCGATGTGCCTCGGCGGCATGAAGCTTATGATCTCGGAGGCCGTGCGCTACGCCAACGAGCGACACCAGTTCGGCCGCCCCATCTCCAGTTTCGGCGCCATCAAGGCGAAGCTCGGCGAGATGGCGATCCGCGCGTGGGTGGGCGAGGCGATGGTCTATCGCACGCTCGGCCTCATCGAGGGCGCCATCAACGCCACGGCCGACGCCGCCGACCCCGAGTCGAAGCTCCGCGCGATTGAGGAGTACGCCGCCGAGTGCTCGATAATAAAGGTCGCGCTCTCCGAGTACTGCGACTTCGTCGCCGACGAGATGGTGCAGATTTACGGCGGCTACGGCTACTCGGCCGACTACCCGGCCGAGCGCGCCTACCGCGACTCGCGCATCAACCGCATATTCGAAGGCACGAACGAGATAAACCGGATGCTCATCCCGGGGATGCTCATGAAGAAGGCGATGAAGGGGCAGTTGGCCCTGCTGCCCGCGGCGCAGGCCCTCATGGACGAGGTGCTCTCGCCCTCTGTGCCTTCTCTGGACGACGACGACGAAGTGCTCGCCGCCGAGACGAGACTTGCGCGCAACGCCAAGAAGGTCGCGCTGATGGTCCTGGGCACGGCGGCGCAGAAGTACATGCAGGCGCTCTCCGACGAGCAGGAGATTCTCATAGGCGCGGCCGACATCATCACGGACGTTTACGCGATGGAGTCGGCCATACTGCGCGCGCGCAAACTCGCCGCCTCGGAGGGCGAGGAGGCGGCCGCGCCCTACCTCGACATGACGCGCGTCTTCTGCTCGGGCGCCGCCGGGCGCGTGGAGGCGAACGCGCGCAACACGCTCGCGGCCATGAGCGAGGGCGACGAGCTGCGCACGCTCCTGGCCGCGCTCAAGCGCTTCACCAAGAGCACGCCGGTCAACGCCGTCGCCGCCCGACGCCGCATAGCCGACGCGATGATACAGGCGAACCGCTACACCTACTGAGAGGCCGTCAGCGGTCAGCAGTCAGCAATCAGCTTCCCCCTTCCCGCCGGCGGCGCGCGGGGGTAAAGTTGAGCGCCCCTTAACGGGCTAAAGCTGAATGCTGACCGCTGACTGCTGACCGCTTATGAAAATCGTCCCCATCTCGCTGCCAACGCCTTTCTACGTCGGGCCGGTCAACGTCTATCTCATCAAGGAGGAGCCGCTAACGCTCGTTGACACGGGGCCGAAGACGAGAGAGGCGTTGGAGGCTTTGAAGGAGGGCTTGAGGCGCGAGCGCCTGCGCGTCTCAGACATACGCCGCATAGTGCTCACGCACGCGCACGAGGATCACTGCGGGCTGGCCAAGCAACTCCGCGACGAGGCGAGGGAGGCTGAAGTCTTAGTCCACGGCTGGGAGACGGGCCACCGCGCCGGCCGGCTCGAGCACGAGGAGCACCGGCGGCTGCTCGTGCGCGCGGGGGTGCCGGACGGGGAGATCCGCGAGATGCGGCGCATGTACGAGGGCGTGAGGGCTTACGCCGACGCGCTCGAAGACCACGAGCATTCGGAGTTGACGGACGACGGCGAGATCCGCTTCGAGCGCGGGAGCCTTCGCGTAGTCCACACGCCCGGCCACACGCCCGGCTCCTGCTCCTTCCTGCGCGAGGCCGACCGAACCGTCCTGGCCGGCGACTGCGTGCTCAAGCGCATCACCCCGAACCCCATCATGTCGCCCGACCCCGTTGACCCCTCGCGCCGCTTCCGCTCGCTCGCCGAGTATTTGGTGAGCCTCGCGCGCCTGCGCTCGCTCCACCCCACACTCGTCCACGGCGGCCACGGCGAGCCCGTCCATGACTACGAGGAGCTTTTCAACCGCTACCTGCGCGCCATAAACGAGCGGCAGGCGGAAGTCCTCCGCCTCATCCCCAAAGCGGGCGCCACGGCCTGGGACACCTCGCTAGAGCTCTTCCCCGACTCGACGGGAGTCCACCGCTTCCTCGCCGTCTCCGAGGCTGTCGCGCACCTCGACCTGGCCCACTCCGAAGGCAAGCTCGCCCTGGAACTCTCCGGCGACCGCGAGGTTTACAGGAAGCCCTGAGCCGCCCGCCTTCAGAACTCTTTCAGAAAAAACTCAGAAGGGCCTAAAGACTCCCGAGCGCGCGGGGCTGTATCCTCCGCGCTGTCATACGGGCGCAGACACACTTCCTACATACATACGTGGTGACCGCCTTGATGCTCCGGGCGTATTTATATCGCGTACTTAAACTGGGAGGGGAAACAGGCGGGGGCGGCGGGCCGGGACAGAGCGCGGGGAGGGCGGCGCCGAGATTTTTCTTGACGCGCCGGGCGGGCCCGCTTAGGATGTAGCCCCCCAACAAGCAGGTCTTTACCAAACCTTACTTGCCCCGAAGTACGCCCCCTACTTCCTCGCGCGCCGCTTTACCGTTGTGAAATCAACCGGGAAGGTTAACTACAAGAGGAGAGTTATATGAAGTTCTGCATCGCCTCCGTGACTTCGAGATTCGCCCGCGCGCGCGCCGCGTTCGGCGTGCTGGCGGCCGCGCTCGCGCTCGCCGCCGCGGCCTCCTACGGCGCGGCGCCGGCGCAGGCCGCCGAGACAGTTGAGATTTACGCCGACGACTGCGTGACGCCGCGCACAGAGTTCTACCTCGGCGACACGGTCTGCGCCATCGTGCGCAGCGCGCCCGCTCCGTACCTGGGCTGGCGGCAGCGGCAGTTCCAGTGGGTCACGCCCAACCAGCGCGTGACGAGCCAGAGCGACATAACGAGCCCGCGCGGCCAGAAAGACCTGTTCACCATCCCGGCGTCGGGCGAGTACGCGCGCGCCGGCAAGTGGTCAGTCCGAACCATTGACAACGAGCCGGGGACGCAGATCATCGCCAACTTCACGGTGCGAAACCCGCGGCTGCGCCTCGTTGACCTCCTGCTCTACCAGCAGGGCCCGACATACATACTGCCGGGCACGAAGGTCAAGTACTCTATGACGATAGCCAACGAGGGGCTCGATTACACGAAGGGCGTCGAGTTCGTCGTGGAAGTGCCTTCGGGCATGGGCTTCTACACGCTCAAGCAGGTCTCGGGCGGCGTGTTCACGTGCGAGCTGCCGCCGCGCGGCTACGGCGGCCGCATCTACTGCAGCTCGGACGTGATGAAGGCCGAGGAGATGGCCAGCTTCGACGTTTACTACATCGTTGACGACTTCATAAAGGAGGGCGATGTCAGCTACGGCTCCGCGCACATATGGAGCCCGTCCGAGGAGGAGTCGCCGGACAACAACTACTGGACGGTGGAGGCGGCCGTCGTCTCGCGCGACACGTACGAGACGAGCGGCGACCCTGACGAGCCCTACAGCGAGGGCGGGGGAGACCCGTACCCGAAGGACAGCGACCCCGTGCCGCCGACCGAGCCCATAGGCGACCAGAACCCGCCGGGCAGCGACCCGCTCTGAGCGGGCGGCGAGCGCCAATTCTGAAAAACCGGAGGGCCGGGCGGCCGACGC
>DASPKR010000255.1:0-8639 GCA_035627975.1 Pyrinomonadaceae bacterium
GATGGCGGAGAGAGTCTGATGACGGATGCCGAGCAGGCTCGCCGCCTTCGTCACGCTCCCGCCCGCCTCCTCTAAAGCCTGCATGATCATCCTGGCCTCGAACTCCCTTACCGCGTCGAAGAAGGTGAAGTCCTTGCCGCCGTAGTGCGTCCCCGCCAGCCTCCGCATCACGACGCGGGCGCACGCGCGCAGCCTCGCGACCGTTTCGGGGTGTTGCGTGTCTTTCAAAAGCCTGTCGGCGCGGAAGTACAGCTCGTACAACTCCGTCCGCGAGAGCGCGCGGCGCGCGCCGTGCTCCTCTATCAGCGCGAGGGCGGCCAGGCCAGCGTTAGAAAGGGCGCCGGCCTCCTCGGCCACGTCTATCGCCCTGCGCAGCGCGGCGACGGAGCCTTCGTCGTTCCCCATCCTCGCCCGGATGACTCCCTGAGTAGTCAGCGCGTCGGCCAGGAGCGCGGCGGCCCCGCCCCGCTCGAGCGTCTGTACCGCCCGCCTTATGACCCTGTCGGCTTCCGCGTACTTCTTTTCGGCGAGGAAGACGCAGGCGCGAGTCTCGTCCACCTGCGCGAGCAGCCCCGCATCTCCGAGCCTGAGCAGGGTCGCGCCGGCGCGGTCGAGGTGCTCATGCGCCTGCCGGTAGTGGCCCATCTTGCTGAGCAGGTTGGCGAGGTTGTTCTCGTTGTTGGCCCGGTAGCGGTCGTGGCGCGCGAGCCCGTAGTGGTGTATGGCGGCCGTGTACTCGATGATGGCCCTGTCAAGATAATCCGGGCGCCCCTCCAGCGCCCCCAACTGCTTCAGCATTAAGGCTAGGTGATTGTGGAAGCCGCCTCTTAAGACGTGACTTACCTGTTCGTCGAAGATGTGCGCGTGCTCAGTCAGCAGCGCCAGCCCTTCGTGGTATCTGCCCGCCGAGAACTCGACGGTGTTTAGGCGCAAGAGGACTTTGGCCCGCTCGACCGTCTCGGTGAGCGACTTAAAAGCGTCGGTAAGCAGCACCCGCGCCTCGTCATATGCGCCCTCCCGCCAGTAGCACAGAGCCAAGTCGCTGCGCGCGATTGCGACGTGCGTAGCATCGCCCGCCGACTCGAAGAGGCTGATGCTTTCGCTGATAAGGTCTTTGGCCGCCTCCTGCGCGCCCTTCACCTGCCGGCTCGCGCCCACCCAGCCCGACAGGGCGCCGACCTGCAACAGCGCCTCCGCGGCCGTGCTGACGCGAAAGCCTTCGACGTTCGGGCGCATACCCACGCCGCCCCACAGCTCGCCGAGAGCCTCGCACGCGGCCTCGTACTGCCCCCCGTGCGTGAGGTCTGCAGCCACGCGGCAGCGCAGTAGCGCGCGCTCGTCGTCGGTGAGCGACGGGTTACCTATTGCCTTCAGCCGCTCGTCTGCTAAATTCATGTGAGGACACCCTTTCCTTTACGTTCGCCATTTTTCTGGCGGACATAAAAAGACCGTCACCCCGGCAGTATGTGACGGTTGCGGCCTAGCGACAAACTCCATAAAGGAAAAAGCAATGCGAAAGATTCTCGGAGCCTCCGTTCTCGTGTTGGCCCTTTGCTGCCCGGCGTTAGCAGGCGACATCCCCTGCCCGGCCCCTTTACCGTCCGGCATGACGATGGAGGAGCCAACGATCGAGGCCACCGGCACTAACTATGCGGAAGACGATGCGCCTGACGACGTAGCAGGCGGCCTCATGGAGACTGTTCGCGGCCTGCTCGCGGCCGTGCTTGCTCTCGTCTAACCCGCGCGGCAGTCTAACCGAAATCAGGCTGCCCCGGCGGGGCGGCCCCGTGTAAGTGTGCCTTGTGTGAGCCGGATAGCAGAGGAGGCGACGGCCACGCGCGGGAGATTAACGCCGCAAGGTGCGGAATGCAATAGATTTCTTCACGCTTGCAACGTGGTTTACAGAAAGGGGGCGGGCGCCATGTTCGACTTCAGCGCCCGCCCCTCCTTCTGTCGAAGAGCCACTGTATTGCCAGCAGGACGACGACGACGGCCAGGAAGACGGCCGCGTGGAAGCCGGCGAAGGCCCAGGGGTCGGAGGCTGCGGAGTCGGAAAACATGGCGATTGCGGATTGCGGATTTGAAGACATCATGCCTCCTGTCAATCCGCGATTTGAAATCATCTGACCCAGCGTTCGTACCAGAGGCTGAGGTTAAGGAGCGCCCAGAGGTGGAAGCTCCAGTCGCGCGCGCCGCGCCCGTGCTCGTCGGCGAGGCGCGCGACGAAGTCGTAGTCGAGGAAGCCGCGCCGGCGCATCGTCGAGTTGAGCAGGCGCTCGTCGAGCAGGCGGGCGCCTTCGCCGCCGCGGAGCCAGCCGCGTATGGGCGCGCCGAAGCCGCGCTTGGGGCGGTAGAGCAGGTCGCGTGGCAGAACCCCTTCGAGCGCGCGCTTGAGGACGTGCTTGCCGCTGCGGCCCTCGACCTTGAGCGCGCGGGAGACGCCGAGCGCGTGCTCGACCAGGCGGTGGTCGAGGAAGGGGACGCGCGCTTCGACGCTCGCCGCCATTGTTATCTTGTCCACGCGCATGAGCAGCAACTCGGGCAGGCGCAGTTTTAACTCCAGGTAGGTGAGGCGCGCGAGGAAGTCGGAGGCCGGGCGCTCGCTCGCTATGCGCTCCTGGTACTCGCGCACGACGTCGTAGGAGGATAGCCCTATCAGGCGCGCGCGTAGGTCGCGCGAGAGCACGCGCGGCTTGAAGGTCTCGTCAAAGACGACGGCGCTGCCCCAGAAGAGCGACTCGTCGGCCCCGAGCCGCCGCACAAGCTCAATCGCCATCCTCTTGCGGAACGTCTTCTCCATGACGGGCCGGGCGACGGCGGCTGCCGCGCGCCGCGCCCCGGCGGGGACGCGCTCGGCGTGGCGCCAGAAGCGCTCCTGTATGCGGAGGTACTTAACGTACTTGTCGTAGCCGCTGAAAATCTCGTCGGCGCCCTCGCCGACCTGTACGACGACGGTGCCTGTCTCGCGCGCGAGCTTCGAGACGTAGAAGAGCGGGACGCAGACGGGGTCGGCGATGGGCTCGTCCTGGTGGAAGACGAGGCCGGGGAGGAAGTCGCGCATCTCGCGCTCGCCAATCAGGACTTCGTGATGATCCGTCCCGAAACGACGCGCGACGCTGCGCGCGGGCTCCAATTCGTTTAACTCCTCGTGGTCGCGGAAGCCCACGGTGAAGGTGCGCACGGGCTGCTCCATCTGCTCGGCCATGAGCGCGACGTTGGCCGAGGAGTCAACGCCGCCCGAGAGGAAGACGCCGAAGGGCACGTCTGCCATCATCCTCTTCTTTATCGAAGCGCGCAGCAGTTTAAGAATTTCGGCGCGCTGCTCTTCGTCCGTGAGCGCCGAGGCCCGGTCGTCGGCCGGCGGGAGCGCGTCCCAGTATTGAGAGACGCGCGCCTCGCCGTCGCGGCCGAGCGTGAGCATGTGGCCGGCCGGCAGTTTTCTTATGCCGCGGAAGAGCGTGAGCGGGGGGGGCGTGGTGAGGAAAGAGAGGTAGTGGTAGAGCGCCTCCTCGTCCACGTCCGCGGTGACGGCGGGGTGCGCGAGTATCGCCTTTATCTCGGAGGCGAAGACGAGGCGGCCGCCCTGCTGGAAGAAGTAAAGCGGCTTGACGCCCATGCGGTCGCGGATGAGGACGAGCCGTCGGGCGCGACCGTCCCAGAGCGCAATCCCGTAGTCGCCCTCTATGTCGTGGACGAAATCCAGGCCGCGCTCCTCGTAGAGATGTAGGATGGTCTCCGTGTCCGTGCGGGAGCGGTAGGCGTGGCCGCGCCGCTCCAATCCTTCACGAAGCTCGGCGTGGTTGTAAATCTCGCCGTTGAAGACAGTCCAGACGTCGCGCGCTTCGCACCCGCGCATGGGGTTGTGGCCGGCCGCGGAGAGGTCAACGATTGAGAGGCGCCTGTGCCCGAGGCCGAGGCGCCCGCCGTCGAAGAGGCCGGCGCCGGCGTCGTCCGGCCCGCGGTGCCGCATCACGTCGCGCATGCGTTCGACGTGCTCAATCTCGACGCCGCCCGACGCCGCACCGTACTCCCACACTCCGCAGATTCCGCACATAAGAACCGAAGGCAGTAAGCAGAAGGCGGAAGGCAGTAAGAAGACTTATCAAGTGAGCAGTCGGGCGAAGGCGTCAGCCTGAGCGGGGCAATGCCGGCTGCCTTCTGCTTACTGCTTTCTGCCTTCTGCTTCGAGTCTCTCCTCCGTCTCGTCGGCGCGCAAGGGAACTAGCGCCCAGCGCGCGAAGAGGGGCGCTTGCGCCTCGACCGACCAGCAGGCGGCGAGCGAGGCTTCGGCGTAGCCGTAGTCGCGAGAGCTGCGGCGCGGCTCGAGCGAGGGCGCGCCGCAGCCCCGCCAGAGCGGGACGATGTTGAGCCGCGCGCCGGTGATTCTATCGCAGACCGCGACGGAGGCGTCAGCGCGGGCCTCGGCTTCGAGGCCGGGCGCGAGGTGGAAGAAGAAGCGGAACGTGTGGCGGCCGCGGCCTTCGAGCGCGTCCTCGATTCTCCAGAGGCGCGCGCGGCGGTCGAAGAGGACGGAGCGCGTGTGACTGACGGGGCCGCCGCTTAGGCGCTCGTAGCCCGTGTGCCCGGCGACGGCGAGCACATGGTCAGGGCTCTCCTCCCACCTGACGAGGCTCGGGCGGGCCTCGTCGCCGATGCGGAAGGGGGCGCGCTCGTCCGTCGTGTTCTGCTCCTCGCCGTCAACCTCGACGGTCGAGTGGTAGCGGGTAGAGCGGAAGAGGTGACGCTCATGCAGGTCGCCCGTGTAAACGAAGGTGCCGGGGTCGCGCAGGAAGCACGAGCCGCCCGCGGAGACTTCGACGCTCAGCGCGTCGTTGTGGCCGTGCGAGCCGCGCCCACGCATCCCGGCGCCGCTCGCGTTAAAGAGCAGGTAGAGGTCGCCCTCGCCGAGCACATAAGTCCCCGCGTCTCGAAAGGCGCGCGGCCCCTCGACGGGCGCGCCGGCGGCGGGGGGGGCTTCCGACGCGGACGCCGTCGCCTTCGCCGCGAGCGCGTCGTACTTGCGCACCCCCTCGGCGCCGAGCAGCCAGAGGGCTTCTTCGGGCGCGCGCCGGTGGACTGCGAAGCGCGGCTCGTCGAAGACGACGGCGCCGACGGCCAGGAGGTAAGCGTGCTCGTCGGCCGTGCGGCGGCTCACCGGCAGCACGCGCCCGCCGTCCGTGTCGCCTATGAGCGGCGCGCGCCCGTCGGGCCGCAGGTAAGCGCGCACGTAGTCGAGCATCGAGCGCAGCCGCAGCCAGTGCGTCTCTTCTACGTGGATGCCGTTCTCGCGCGCGAGCATGAACGAGTAGAGGAAAAGCTCCGTGACGAAGCGGTGGTAGCCGGTAGATGCCTCCCAGTGGGCGCCGTCGGGGAGAACCTGCTTCCCCATCTCCGAAAGCAACTCTCGGAGCGCCCACTCGCGCCACCCGCGCGCCGCCTCGAGCTCGGGCAGCGCCGTGCCGAGCCAGAAGAGGCCCGCCACGTCGGAGAGGTAGTGGTTGCTCGTCGCTATGTGCGAGAACTCGAGGTTGCGGCGTATGTGCTCGCCGTGCTCGTCGAACATGGCGAGCAACTCGGAGAAGTGCCCTTCGTCGAGCGACGGCGAGCGGCGCACTAGCTTGAGGGCGGCGAGCAGGTTCATCGCGCGCAGCGCCACCTCCATCGCGCACGCCCAGTTCGGCCCGAAGCCTACGGGGTTGTTAACGCGCCAGTAGCGCGCCTGCCTGAGGAGTTTACGCGCGAACCTCTCGTCTCCCGTCGCGGCGTAGGCGCGGCCGAGCGTGACGAGGTGGCCGAGGCGGTTCAACTCCCAGACGACGCGCACGTCGCCGCCGTCGCCGCGCACGAGCCGGAGGTCTGCGTGGTACTCCAGCTCCCAGCGCGCGCCCGAGACGGGGTCGCGCCGCCAGTCGAGCCGGTCGAAGTCGAGCACCCCGAAGCCCAAAAGCGGCCAGCGCCCCGCCCCCGGCAACTCTTCGGGGCCGACAATGGCTTCGGCCTCCTCGATTATCTTTAACCTTTCGTCGACGAACCTCTCGTGCAGAGCGCGGCGGAACTCATCGCCCCCGGCCTCTTCGAGACCGGGGAGGAGTCGCGGCGCCGGGCGCTCCCGGAATTCCGCGAGGCGCCTCTCGGGGCCGAGCCTTGCAGACTCCGGCCGCAGACGCGCCGGCCCGACATCGCCCGTCGCTCTCGTCAGGAACGCGCGCTCGCGCCTGCGCCCCACGGCGGCGCGGGCGCGCCTTAGAGCTTCGAGCGCGGCCGCGCGAAGCGTAACGTCGCCGCGCAGCGCGGGCAGGAGCGTGGACAGGCTCGGGTGCTGTAAGAAGCTTCGGCGCGCGCGTTCGTGCCTGCCCTTACTCACCCTTCGCCCTTTCCTTTATCGCGTCGAGTATGCGGTCGGCCGTGCGGCCGTCCCAGAGCGGGGGGACGCGCGGGGGCGAGGCCGAAGGGTTGCCCTCAAGCGACGGGAGCGCGGCCGAGAGGATGCGCTCGGGGTCTGTGCCGACGACCTGGTTAGTGCCGAGCGCCACGGTGACGGGGCGCTCCGTGTTCTCGCGGAGCGTGAGGCAGGGGATGCCTAGCGCGGTCGTCTCCTCCTGTATGCCGCCGGAGTCCGTCAGCACCAGGCGCGCGCCGCTGTAGAGCCGCAGGAAGTCGAGGTAGCCGAGCGGCTCGACGAGGCGCAGGCGCCCGCCCCGCTCTGCGCCTTCGAGCAGCCCGAACTCCGAGAGGTTCTTGCGCGTGCGCGGGTGGACGGGGAAGACTACGGGCAGCCGCTCGCCTATGCGCGCGAGCGCCGAGAGTATGCGGCCGAGCGTCGCGGGGTCGTCAACGTTCGACGGCCTGTGCAGCGTGAGCACCGCGTAATCTCTGCCGGCGACGCCCAACTCCTCGCGCACGCGCGAAGACTGCGCCCTCTCTAACTGCAGGAAGAGCGAGTCAATCATCACGTTGCCGACGAAGCGTATGCGCTCGGGCGCGACGCCTTCGGCCAGCAGGTTTCGGTCGGCGTCCTCCGAAGGGGTGAGCAGCAGGTCTGCTATCTGGTCGGTGAGCAGGCGGTTTATCTCTTCGGGCATCGTGCGGTCGCGGCTGCGCAGCCCCGCCTCGACGTGCGCCACGGGGACGAGCAGCTTCGCGCAGACGAGCGCGCAGGCGAGCGTGGAGTTCACGTCGCCTACGACGAGAACCCAGTCGGGCCTCTCCTTCAGCACGACCGGCTCAAAGAGCTGCATCACGGCGGCGGTCTGCTGCGCGTGGCTCCCGCTCCCTACGCCCAGATAAACGTCGGGCTCTGGCAGCCCGAGGTCGCGGAAGAAGGCGTCCGACATCCTCTCGTCGTAGTGCTGCCCCGTGTGCACGACTAGCGGCGCGAACTCGCGCCCGCGCCGCCTCATCGCGTCCACAATCGGCGCGACCTTCATGAAGTTCGGCCGCGCCCCCACGACGTTGATGACTTTAATCATTAGCGATCAGCAATCAGCCGTCAGCCGTCAGCCGGAAGAAAGCCAGGGCGCTGATAGCCGACCGCTGACGGCTTACAGACGAATGATCTTCGCACAGCTCGTCTTGCGCAGGTCGCGGGAGAGGGCGTTGCGGGTGTCAACGACGAGCTTGGAGAGCTCGCAGACCTTTCGGTAGTCAACGCCCGAGTGATCCGTGACGATGATGGTCACGTCCGCCGAGGCCATCTCTTCGTCCGTGAGCGGGACGGACTGCAAGGGCTCGCCGCCCGAGTCGGTGTGCGCGTCGTCGAAGCGAAGCTCCGAGACGTAGGGGTCGTGGTAGCGCACGTCGGCGCCCTTCGCGCGCAGGCGGTCAATGATGGAGAGCGCGGGGCTCTCGCGCACGTCGTCTATGTCCTTCTTGTATGCGACGCCGAGCACGAGCACGCGCGAGCCGTTGAGGCTCTTGCGCTCGTCGTTGAGCCCGTCGGTGACGAGCGTGACGACGTGCTCGGGCATGCGCGAGTTGACCTCCTCGGCCAGCCCGATGAAGCGCGAGTCGAAGCCGTGCTGGCGCGCCTTCCAGGAGAGGTAGTGCGGGTCGAGCGGGATGCAGTGGCCGCCGATGCCGGGGCCGGGGTAGAAGGCCATGAAGCCGAACGGCTTCGTCGCCGCCGCGCGTATAACCTCCCAGGTGTCAATGCCGAGGTGGTAGCACAGCCGCGCCATCTCGTTCGCCATGCCGATGTTCACCGCCCGGAAGGTGTTCTCAAGGAGCTTCGCCGCCTCGGCGACGCGCGCCGAGGAGACGGCGTGAACCTCGCGCACTATCTGGCCGTAGAGCAGCGCCGCGGCCTCGGTCGAGTCGTCCGTGCAGCCGCCGACGACTTTGGGGATGTTGTCGGTCTTGAATTGCGGGTTGCCGGGGTCAACGCGCTCGGGCGAGAAGGCGAGCAGGAAGTCCTCGTCCAGCTTCATGCCGGCCTCCTCGAACATGGGGAGCAGCACCTCGTCGGTGGTGCCGGGGTAGGTGGTCGATTCGAGTATGACGAGCTGCCCCCGGCGGAGCCGCTTCTGAATCTCCCCGGCCGCGGCCAGTATGTAGGAGATGTCCGGCTCCTTCGTCTTGCGCAAGGGGGTCGGGACGCAGATGATGATGGCGTCGCACGAGGAGAGGTGGTCGAAGTCTAT
>DASPKR010000256.1:0-2918 GCA_035627975.1 Pyrinomonadaceae bacterium
ACCTGCTCGAAGTCCCAGCCGTACTTCTCGTAGCGATAGACGGCGCCCATCGAGCCCGTGCGGTGCCGGCCGCCCGCGCAGTGGACGAAGAACTTGCCGGTCTCCGGGTCGTCAACGATTTTAAGGAACTCGGCGACGTGCTCGGCCTTCGGGTAGGTCTTCTCGATCATGGGGATGTTGACGTAGCGCATGCCGAGCGACTCGACGATGCGGCGCTCGTACTCCTTCGGCTCGGCCTGAAGGTCTATGACGGTCTTGATGCCGAGGTCGGCCAGGGCCTTGTAGTCTTTCTCCTTCGGCTGCGCGCCGCGGAAGAAGCGGGCGTCCATCTGCCCGAAGTTCTTAATCTTGACCTGCGAGAAGTCCTGGGGCGGGGCCTGTTCTGCTGTCTGTGCGAGCGATGCGGCGGAGATGAAAAGGACGGCTGCGATAGAGGCGAAAAGGGGACGCAAGGGGTTACGGCTAAAACTCATCACTAACCCTCCGTGAGTCGGAAAACGAACTTACCGGGTGTCGTTTTATGTTTGCGTTAGGGGGCTTAGAAGCCTGGGCGCGGCCGCCGCGCCGGTACGGTTGATGATTCTGCACCAACGCGCGGGGCCGAGTCAATCCTTCGGCCGTGGCGTTTGATTCTCGCGCGCGGGCCGAAGTTGCAGCCGTCCCCTTCCGAAGTTGACAGCACGCGCGCGTCACTCCGAAAAGTTCTGGATTTCAGACGGCCGAGGCGCTAGAATGCGCCAGTTCCCCTTTCAACATCGCGCGAGCCCCCTCGCAGGCGGTGCGCCTCGGCGACGGCTTCCCCTTTCGTGGAGAAAGTTTTGGTCAAAGCACTAAACAGCGGCGCGCGATCTCACGGCGCGGCGGAATTCTCTCGGGGGGCTGACACGGCCGCGAAGGGTCGCGGCGACCACTTCGTACAGTTCTATGAGTCGGAAGGCTACCTGCTCGACTCGCTCAGCGACTTCGTCGGCGAGGGCCTGGGCGCCGGCGAAGCCTGCGTGGTGGTCGCGGGGCCGGAGCGTCGCGCGGGGCTCGAGCTCCGCCTGCGCGGGCGCGGCCTGGACGTTTCGGCGGACGCCGCGCGCGGCCGCTACGTCGCGCTCGACTCCGCCGAGACCCTCTCGAAGTTCATGGTGGGCTGCTCGCCCGAGCCCGCCCGATTCGCCGGCCTGCTCGGCCCGCTCATCGAGCGCGCGGGGAGCGGCTCGCGCGGCGTCCGCGTGTTCGGCGACATGGTGGCGCACCTCTGCGCCGAAGGCGGCTACGCCGCGGCCGTGCGGCTCGAAGAGCTCTGGAACGAGCTGTGCGATGCGCACGCCTTCTCGCTCTTGTGCGCCTACCCGATTAAGGGCTTCGGCGGCGAGTCGCTCGCCGTGCCGCTCGCCGAGGTCTGCTCGCGCCACGCGCGCGTCGTCCCCTCGGAGAGTTACGCCGCGCTGGCGTGCTCGGACGAGCAGGCGCGCGAGGTTGTGAGGCTCCAGCAGAAGGCGGAGTCTTTACAGGAGCAGCTCGAAGAGCGCGAGCGACTGCTTGCGAGCGAGCGCCGCCTGCGCGCCGAGGCAGAGGAGGCGAGCCGCCTCAAGGACGAGTTCCTAGCCACCGTCTCGCACGAGCTCCGCACGCCCCTTACGGCCATAGTCGGCTGGTCGCACATGCTGCTGCGCGGCGGGCTTGAGGGCGAGGCGGCCGCGCGCGCCGCCGAGACCATCGAGCGCAACGCGCATGCGCAGGCGCAGCTCGTCGAAGACCTCCTTGACGTTTCGCGTATCATCGAGGGCAAGCTGAGCCTGAGCGTCGCGCCCGTTGACCTCGCGGCCGTCATAAACGCCGCCGTTGACTCCGTGCGGCTCGCCGCAGAGGCGAAGGGGCTCGCGCTCTCCGTCACGCTCGACCCTCGCGCGCGCCTGGTCGCTGGCGACGAGGCGCGCCTTCGACAGGTCGTCTGGAACCTCCTGTCGAACTCGATAAAGTTCACGCCCGACGGCGGCCGCGTCGAGGTCAGCCTCCGCCGCGCGGGGCGCCGCGCCGAGATTCGCGTCGCCGACACCGGCTGCGGCATAAGCCCCGACTTCCTCCCCTACGTCTTCGACCGCTTCCGCCAGGGCGACCAGTCAACAACTCGCCGCCACGGCGGCCTCGGCCTCGGCCTAGCAATCGTCAGGCATCTAGTCGAGCTCCACGGCGGCACCGTCACCGCCGACAGCGACGGCCCCGGCCGCGGCTGCACCTTCACAATCCTTCTCCCGTCACAGTAAAAGTCAACGAAGCCTATCCGCCGACAAAGAAGCCCTCCCCTAAAGGAAGGCTTCGCAGCTCACGTAGTTCCGGGTGTTCACGAATAATAAAGTCCTTCCCTGAAGAGGGCATAAGTCCTTTATTTTTGACTACCCACAATCGCTAGTTTGGAAATAAAGTTCTTCCCTAAAGCCTGATATAGGTTTAAGGCGGAGAGCTGAGCGAACAATAAAGTTCTTCCCCAACGTGTATTTTGCGTTGAAATATCAGTACTCATTAGAGCAGAATAGCCGCCGATAAAAGTTGCCGAATGCCTGGGTAGAGTCCCGAACCCAGCCGGACATCTCTCAGCTTCACGACCTAAAGCGCCAAAGGGGGTGGTCTATGATCGGTGAGACCATTTCTCACTACCGCATTCTCGACAGGCTCGGCGAGGGCGGGATGGGGGTAGTGTATATCGCAGAGGATATCCTCCTCGGCCGCCGGGTCGCCATCAAAACATTAAACGTTGATGCCGGGAAGCAGCACTATCGCCAACGGTTCTTGCGTGAGGCGCGTGCAGTCTCCGCACTCAATCATCCCAACATCGCGGTCGTACATGATTACGGCGAAACATCTGAGGGACAGCCATTCATCGTGATGGAATTAGTTCAGGGAGAATCGCTTGAGGCTCTGTTGAAGAG
>DASPKR010000257.1:0-6602 GCA_035627975.1 Pyrinomonadaceae bacterium
ACCCGCCCCCGCGCCGCCGTCGCCGATCACGACTACGTCCTTGGAGTCGCGCCGCGTGATCGAGGGGCCGACGGCCACGGCGCTGTTGACGCGCACGAGCATCCCTTCGAGGCTCTCGTAAAAGTCGAGCCCGTCGGCGCCGGGGTCGAATAGGCCAGAGACCTCGGCGTCGCCGCCCGCGTCATCCTCTATAACCTGCCTCGGAGGCACGCGCCCGCCGGCTCCCACGACGACCGGCGCGGGCAGGGCATTGCCGGAGGAGACGACCCTTACCGATGTCGCCTCGATTTGGGTGACGGAGAGGTTAGGGTTGTCCGGCGCGCTCCTGCCGGGCCTGAGCTCCTTGACCGTGCCTTCGACCTCGACAGAGTCGCCCACGCTGACGGGCGCGGGCGACCGTGCGCTGACGAATAGCCCTTCGGAAGTTCTCTCGTCAGCGTCGGGCCGCGCGTCCTGCATGAAGAAGCCGCCGGGCCGCTTGAAGGTGACGACGCCCGTGACGCCCGCGACCGCCCTGCCGTTGAGGGGCGAGACGTGGGAAGCGCCCTGTATGTCGCGGATCCGCACGGCGGCGTTCGCGCCGCGGCCCGCCGTCACGAAGGCCGTTGAGGCGGCGGGCGCCGCCGCCAGCGCCGAGAGGCAGGCGAGCGCCAGCGCACGTGTGAAGGGCCGCGGCGTTTTTTTGGGGGCGTCTGTTCTCATCTCGAAGGTGCGGGCGGGGCGAGCCTGAGGCTCACCTCGTGATGATGCGCCAGTTGCCGGTCGGCTCGGCGGGGATGCGCCCGCTGCGCTCCACCCAGTCAATGATTAACTCGCGTATCTCCTCGCCGGAGCGATAGACGACGGGCGCGCCCGCGTACATCGTGTAGCCGCCGCCGCCGTTCACGCGGTAGTTGTTCGTCGCCAGCCTAAGCCTCTGAGTGTCGCTCAGGGGCTTACCCTTGAAGCGCAGGTTCTGCACGCGCTCGCCCGGCGGCTTCGTCAGGTCGAGCTCGTAGCTGACGCCCTCGGCGATGTCGAAGTTGTAGCCGGGAATCTTCTCGTCAACCAGGTCGGCGGGGGCCGCGCCCGGAACGTAGGCGCGGAAGTACTTCGCGGAGTGCTCCAGCGCCTCCTTCAACTGCCGCCCCGTCACATCGAGGACGACGAGCGTGTTCTCGTAAACGTAGAGCCCCGCTATGTCGCGCACGGTGACTGGGCCCCGGCGGATGCGGGCCTGCGGGTTGAAGACGGCGGCCATCGAGACGTCGGCCCGCCCCGCGTCCAACTGCACGCGGTGGATCAGGTCGAGCAAGGCGCTGTCGCGGAAGCGCGCGTCCTCCGCGCTCAGGTCGGCGGGCGAAACGCCTATCTCCTTGCCGAGCCAGCCCTGCGTCTCGCGGTCGTAGGGGGCGACGAGCCTCGCCACGTCCGGGTCAACGGCGACCTTGTCCGTGACGGGGATGGTGCGCGAGGACTTGGCGGCGACGCGCCAGCGCCCGTCCCCCGACTTTTCCATGTACACGTCAACGCGCGCGACGTGGCGCCCCCAGGCGTTAGCCTGCGCGAGCAGCACCCCGTTGATGAAGAGGGCCGGCACCTCCCTGTGGGTGTGCCCCATAAGGATGACGTCAACGCCCGGCACTTCTTCGGCGATGCGGACGGCGGAGTTCTCGTTCGTGACCTGCGACGGGTTAGTCTCGCCCGTGCGCAAATCCTCTTCGAGCCCGCTGTGCATGGCGACTACCACGAGGTCAGCGCGCTCCTTCTCCCGCAGCACGGCCGCCCACTTTTTCGCCTCCGGCACGGGGTCGCGGAACTCCAGCCCCGCGTAGTTCTGCGGGTTCTCCCAGTTGGGCACGCCGGGCGTCGTGAGGCCGATGACGCCGACGCGCACGCCGCCGACCTCCTTGACGAAGTAGGGGTCGAAGTGCGTGCGCTCTCCGCCCTTCTCGTAAGTGTTTGCGGAGAGCCACGGGAAGCGCGCCTCGCCGCGCGCCTTCTCCAGCACCTTCGGCCCGAAGTTGTACTCGTGATTGCCGACGGCCATGGCGTCGAAGCCCAGCTCGCTCATCACGAGCATCATCGGGTCGGGCGGCCCGTTGTTCTTGCGGTTGTGATAGTAGGCCAGCGGCGTACCCTGAATCGTGTCGCCGGAGTCGAGCAGAAGGAGGTTCGGGTTCTCCTTCCGGGCCTGCCGGATGAGGGTCGCCACCTTCGCGAGGCCGCGCTCGTCGGGGCGGTTCGTGTAGTAATCAACGGGGAGAATGTTCCCGTGCAGGTCGGTCGTGGAGAGGATGGTGATGTGAGCACGCGCCGGGGCGCCGCCGCCCACCGGCCCCGCCACAAGGCAGGCGGCAAGTGAGATCGCCACCGCCAGCCACGGCAGTAAAATAACGCGGAGCCGTCCCCCGGTCTTCATCAACCCTCCTAACGGTACAGCAAGGCGCGCGCGCGGGCGCGGCGGAACTCGGCCAGGCTCGGCTGCCAGGAGCGCTCAATCTCTTCGGGGTCGTCGGCGCGGCGGACGCGCTCGAGCGTGTCGGCGTTGGCGAGCAGCCGCAGGTAGTCGCCGACCTTCCACTCCGAAGGGTATAGGCGCCTGAGCGCCACGGCCATCTCGATGCCGGCCCTGACGGGGCGGAAGCGCGCGCGGTCAGTGATGATGACGTTGACGCCCCCGCACTCCTCGCCCTTGAAGACCGACGAGCGCGGCGTGAAGCGCACGGGGACGAAGCGCACGCCCGCGAGGCCGCGCGAGTTCAGGTAGGCGGCGAGGCGCCGGCCGTCTATCCAAGGCGCGCCGACCAGCTCGAAGGGCGTGTCGGTGCCTCGGCCCACAGAGACGTTCGTCGTCTCAAGGAGCCCGACGCCGGGGTAGAGGGTCGCCTCAGTCAGGCTCCGCATGTTGGGCGAGGGGTTGACCCAGGTCTGCCCCGTCGCGTCGAGGAACATGCCGCGCCGCCAGTTCTCCATAACTATGACGCGAAGGTCGCAGTTGATGCCGCGCTGAACGTTGAAGAGGCGCGCGAGCTCGCCTACGGTCATGCCGTGGCGGACGGGGATCGTGTGATAGACGACGAAGCTGAGCTTGTCGGGGTCGGCCAGGGGGCCTTCGACTTCCGCCCCGCCGATGGGGTTCGGCCGGTCGAGGACGAAGACGGGCTTCCCGGCCTTCGCGGCCTCCTCCATGGCGTAGCCGAGCGTCGAGATGTATGTGTAGAAGCGCGTGCCTATGTCCTGTATGTCGAAGACGAGCGCGTCGAGGTCTTTAAGCTGTTCGGGCTTCGGGCGGCGCGTCTCGCCGTAGAGCGAGTAGATGGGAAGGCCCGTCTTCTCGTCAACGGCGTCGGAGACCTTCTCGTCCGACTGCCCGCGTATGCCGTGCTCGGGCGAGAAGAGGGCGGCGAGCTTTACGTTCGGCGCCTCGCGCAGCACGTCAATCGTCTGGCGGCCACGCCGGTCGCGGCCCGTGTGGTTCGTTATCAGCCCGACGCGCATGCCGGCCAACTGCTTGAAGCCGTCGCGGTCGAGCACGTCTATGCCGCTTAAGACTTCAGCATCCGTCGGCGCGAGCAGGCCGCCCGCTTCGTCTGCGCGCGCCTCGGCCGTCGAGACCGTGAAGCGCACCAGGCCCGCCAGCATGTTCTCGGTGTACTTGGTCTGCTCGACCTGCGCGGCGGCGGCCACGCCCACGTCCGTTATCGCCCCGGCGGCGATGTTCGCCACGCGCGCGCGCAACGGGCCTACGTCGCCCCGTCCGTCGGGGTGTACGCGGTTCGAGAGGAAGACGACGAAGGACTCGCTGGCGGGGTCTATCCAGACCGATGTGCCTGTGAAGCCCGTGTGGCCGAAGGAGCCAACGGGGTAGAGGTCGCCGCGGTTCGTCGAGAAGCTCGTGTTGATGTCGAAGCCGAGCCCGCGCGCGCCGCCGTCCTCCGTCACCTGCCGCGGCCGTGTCATCTCGGCGACGCTTAAGGGGCTTAAAATCCTCGCGCCGCCGTACTCGCCGCCGCGCAGGATCATCTGGCAGAAGACGGCGAGGTCGTCGGCCGTCGTGAACAGCCCGGCGTGGCCGGCGACTCCGCCCATGCGGTTCGCGGTCGGGTCGTGGACTTCGCCGCGCAGCATCCGCTCGCCCTCCGCCCCTTGCGCGCCCGTGCCGCCGAGGTAGCTGCGCATGCCGCGCACGCTCTCGGTGGGCGCGACGCGCGGGAGGAGGCGCGCGCCGGGCCGGAAGCCGGTGTCGAGCATGCCGAGCGGGACGAAGATGTTGCGGCGGGCGAACTCGTCGAGCGGCTGGCCCGAGACGCGGCGGACGACTTCGCCCAGAGCTATCATCCCGATGTCGCTATAGACGAAGCGCGCGCCCGGCGCCGAGCGCAGCGGCTCGGCGTAGAGCCGCTTGAGCATCTCGTCGTAGCCCTGCCACTGCTCGCGCAGGTCGAAGTCGGGCGCGTAGCCCGAGCGGTGCGTGAGCAGGTGCTCTATCGTTATCTTCTCCCTGCCCTCGCCCTTAAGCTCCGGGATGAAGCGCGAGACCGGGTCGCTCAGGCGAAGCTCCCCGCGCTCGACGAGTATCATCATGCTCGTCGCCGTCGCCACAACCTTCGTCAGGCTCGCCGCGTCGAAGACGGTGTCAACCGTCATGGCCTCGCGCTCGGGGACGAGAGAGCGCGCGCCGTAAGCCTTCCGCCACACAACGCCCCCGCGCCGCGCCACGAGCACGACGGCGCCCGGCAGCTCCTTCCTCTCTACGGCTTCATTAACCGCCGCGTCTATGAACGCGAGGTGTTTGGCGGACATCCCGACCTTTGCAGGGACGGCGGCCGGCAGCCCGGCCGCGAGAGCCTGCCCCGCGAAGGCGAGCGTCAACAACAACGCAACACAACTCCCTGTCCGCGTTCTCATCTGCCTGTCACCGCGACGGCCGGTACCGCCGCCGCCTTTACCTGAACCCCCGTGCCGCGCGGGTGGAGGCCGGGGAGCGTGATGGGGAGCCGGCCAGTTATGTCGGCCTGCCCGAGGACAGCGCGCGCGGCCGCACGCTGTAGGCTCGGCATGTCGCCGTAGGCGACGAGGTATGTCCGAAGGCCGGGGAAGCTTTGCAGAAGGTACGGGTTCCCGAAGCTTATGCCGACGACCGGCACCTTGCGCTCGAGAAGCGCGCCCAACACGCGCGAGAACTGCTCGGGGATTGAAGTGCTGTTCGCGGCGCCCGAGCGCACGCGCCCGTACATCGAGGCGATGACCACGTCGGCCTTAAGCGCTCGTTCGAGCGCGCCCTTAACCTCCTCTTCGGTCGCGCGCGAGTCGAGCACGACCGTGTCGGCGCGGCGGCCGAGGCGCGCGAGCTGGCCCGCGAACGGGTTCGCTATCCAGTTGCGGTCTTCGCCGTTCGTCACCGCGAGGTTAAAGATGCTGGCGCCAGTGCGAACCCCCGCGCCGCCTTCGCGGCTTACGAGCCGCGCGTCGTCGCGCACGAGCGTGATGGCGCGGCGCGCGACGTCGTCGGCGAGCGCAGTCGCCTCCGGCCCCGCGACGGCCGTGTCAATCGCTTCGAGAGGCGCTACGCGCTGCTTTGCTAAGCCGAGGTCGTACTTCGCCGCGAGAATCTTTCTCGCGGACTCTTCGATTCTCTTCTCCGTGAGGCGGCCCGCGCGCACGGCCTCGCGCAAGCCCCGCACGGCGGCGTCCGGGTCCGCGGGCTTCAGAATCATGTCGGCGCCCGCGAGCACGGCGCGCACGGCCGCCTCGTCCTGCTTGAAGTAGATGGTCAGGCCGCTCATGTCCATCGCGTCGGTAACGATGATGCCGTCGAAGCCCAGGCCCTGCCTCAACAGCCCCGTCAACACCGTCGGCGAGAGCGTCCCCGGCAGGTAGGCGCTCTCCGAGACGATCTCGCCGCCCTCGTCCACGTAGGCGGGCCGCACGGCCTCCTCGCGCGGGAGCGGCTTGACCTGCGTCGGGTCAATCTCCGGCAGCCCGATGTGCGCGGACATAACGGCGCCGACGCCGGCCTTGACGGCGGCGCGGAACGGCACGAGCTCTATCTGGTCGAGGCGCTCGCGCTTGACGTTGATGATGGGCAGGCCGCGGTGCGAGTCAACGCTCGTGTCGCCGTGGCCGGGGAAGTGCTTCGCCGTGGCGATGACGCCCGCGCCCTGCGCGCCCTCGGTGAAGGCGGCGGCGAAGCGCGCGACCTCCTGCGGGTCTTCGCCGTATGAGCGGACGTTTATGACGGGGTTGGCGGCGTTGTTGTTCACGTCAACGACGGGCGCGAAAATCTGATGGACGCCGAGCGAGCGCGCCTCGCGCGCCGTCAGCGCGCCCTGCCGGCGGGCTAGCTCAGGGTCTCCCGTCGCGCCTACTGCCATGTTCCAGGGCAGGTTCACGGTGTCCTCGAAGCGCATCCCCGAGCCGGCCTCAAGGTCTGCCGAGATTAGCAGCGGCAGGCGCGCGTGGCGCTGCATGCGGTTGACGAGGTGGACTGACTCATAGACGGGGCCGCGGAAGAGGATGATGCCGCCGACGTGGTTCTCTTCGACCTGCCGGCGCAGAGCCTTGTAGTCGTCGCTCTCCTGGTTGAGGAACCGCGCGTTGATGCCGACCGAGATGAGCTG